>CAKSJL010000024.1 GCA_934463345.1 uncultured Oscillospiraceae bacterium
AGTCTATACTGATTCCATAATATGTGAACCGGGAGATAAAATGCAGTTTGAATGTGAAGTCAGACAACCTGAAAACAACTATCTTTTCAGCAGTGCTGACTACTATAAATCAAAAGGATTTTATCTCACTTCAGACTCCGCTAAAAATATAAACATTAAAAATTCGGTATTTTCTATAAGGAAAATTCTTTTCAGATTTCGTGAAAGAGTGTGTTCAATGATAGACTCCTGTCTTTCAGGAGATGAAAGCGGAATGCTCAAGGGTATGCTTTTCGGCGATAAATCCGGACTTGATATAAATGACAGAGAAATGCTTTACAGAATTGGTATAGGGCATGTTACTGCTGTTTCAGGACTGCACCTTGTACTTTTCTGTACACTCGTTTCATTTGTTATGAACAAGTTGAAAGCTGGAATTCGTCTGAAATTTGCAATAACAGAAATTTTTATGCTTCTCTTTGCTGTTTGCTGCGGAATGTCCCCTTCAATTATGAGAGCATTTGTCATGATGACACTGATAAATCTTGCGCCAATATTTTTCCGCTGTACAGATTCCTTTAATTCAGTTGGTACAGCTATAATTATTCTGACGCTTCCCAATCCGTTCATTATTGCAAATCAATCATTTTTACTTTCAGTTTCAGGAGTGCTTGGGGCAGGAGCTTTCGGACCATATATGACTGCTTCAATGAAATCAGAAACAAAAATACAGAAATATCTGAAAAATTTTGTTTATCTTCTATGTGTTTCAGCAGCAGTTACGCCAGTTTCTGTTTTATGCTTTGGTGAATTTTCATTGATTGCTCCGCTGACAAATATGCTAATAGTACCGATTTGCATGGCGGCTCTATCCATTTCTATGGCTGCGTCTTTATTATTTTTCATCAGACCATATTTTCTGTACAAAATTTCAGGTGGTATATGCCATATTGTGCTTGGTATTTCACGTCTGCTTGGAAATAACAGATTTACACATATGAAACTGACGGGAAATTTTATTTTTGCTGTAACACTTATACTGTTCGCTCTTTGCATTTTCTGGTTTCTTCTGTTTAAAAGCAGAAAATTAACCGCAATACTAATTGCATTTTCATATACATGCATGTTCTTTATATGTACTGTCTATAACATTTTGTCTATGAATATACTGAAAATAGCACTTCTGGGCAACAGCGAAGCAGGCGTTATAGTAGTTATAAAAGGCAAGTGTGCAGATGTAATTGACACAAACGGAAAAAGCAAAAATTGCAGGTATGTTCTGAAATATCTGGAGGACTGTGGAATTTATGATGTCAATAACCTTATAATTCTTAAAAAGCCATATTCTGCGGTTGCATCATACAACTCCGGATTTTCACTTATTAAAGTCAAAAATGTTGTTATTCCATCTGAAACTTATTTGCGGTATGAAACCAAAATATGTGGATGCAGACCCGGGTATTCAGACTTTGAAAACTGGTCGGCAGATTATTTCGGAGATTATACAATTTCGGTAAATTCCGATTCCGTTTTTGTCAGAAGCAACGACATTGATTTTATATGCACAGACGGCGGTAATGGAGAGAAAAAATATCTTCCCAATATTGTATTATCCGTAACTGATAACGGTAAAACAGAATTCAGGAGGCTTGAAAATGGCAGAAATCACACCGGCTGAGCTGTTGAAGAAGCTTAAATCCGGCGAATTTTGCAATGTATATTATATATATGGTAAGGATACTGCGGCAGTTGAAAATGCTGCAAAGGCTGTCATGAAAAAAAGGCTCGGAAAAGACTGGAGCAATAATGTTACCAGACTTACCGGTAGTGAGCTTGACCTGAGCGTTCTTTCAGACATGCTTGAAGCCTGCCCAATGTTTGCTGAAGTCAATGCGATACTGATAAATGACCTTAATGCTGATGCTTTTGGTACAGATGAAATCAAATTCCTTACAAATCAGATCGACACACTTCCGGAATATACCTTGCTTCTGATAAGCATTACAGGCTTTGATGTAAAAAAAGGCAAAAAAGTCATGACTGCAAAAAATAAAAAGCTTGCTGATTGTATCGCTAAAAATGGCATTGTTTGCGAATGTAATTTGAAAACAACAGCGGTTCTCGCTAAGCTGATAATTGACAAGGTACAAAAGCAAGGATGCAGTATTCAGAAGAAAACTGCCGAAATGCTTGCGGAAGCTTGTTCAAATGATTCTCTGAGAATTGAAAATGAACTTGAAAAGCTTTGCGCTTACCGTCAAAATGAAGAGATTCGCCCGGTGGACATAGATGAACTCGTAGCAGTTGGGCTTGAATCTGACGCTTTTAAGCTTTCGAGAGCAATTATTTCCTATAACCCATCAGTGGCTATGGAAATAATGAACAAGTTTATACAAAAAAAAGAAGAACCAGTCCCGATTATTTCAGCAGTTTCAATGGCATTTATTGACCTTTATCGTGCAAGAACTGCTATGACTGCTGATAAAAGAGCATCAGATGTTATTGAGGACTTCCAGTACGGAAACAGAAAATTTGCAGTTGACAATGCTTTCAGAGACAGCAGAAGAATATCGCTTGAAGGACTGAGAAACTGTATATTTATTCTGAGAAAAGCTGACAAAAGTCTGAAACAGACAGGCGCTATTCCTACACTAATTCTTGAGAAAACTGTAACTGAACTGCTTATGTCTGTCAGGAGGAAATAACAAAAATTATGATAAAACTGGAACAGGCAGTTATAGTTGAGGGGAAGTATGACAAAATAAAACTTTCATCTATAATTGATGCTGTTATAATAACAACAAATGGCTTTAGTATTTTTAAGGATCAGGAAAAGCTGGAGCTTATAAGATACTATGCGGAAAAAAACGGTATAATAATTATGACTGATTCAGACAGCGCTGGCTTTATAATCAGAAACCACATAAAAGGCGCTGTAAAAAAGGGAAAAATAATAAACGTATATATTCCGGACATTATGGGAAAGGAAAAGAGAAAGCTCAAACCTTCAGCTGAAGGAAAACTTGGTGTGGAAGGAGTAGAAAAAAATATTATTCTTGAAGCTCTGAAAAAGGCCGGGGTTACCGCTTCATCAGCGCCGCAAAGAAAAAAAATAACCAAAACAGACTTATATATTCTTGGTCTTTCAGGTGAAAAAAACAGCTCAGAGATGAGAAAAAAACTACTTGAATACCTAAAACTCCCCTCCCTCCTTTCACCCAACAGTATGCTTGAAATTCTCAATTCAATGTATAGTCCGGAGGAATTAGAAGAAATAATGTGCAGAATAAAATAAACGGAGAGATAAATGGTATTTTCAAGTATAACTTTTTTATATTTCTTTCTTCCGGCAGTACTGCTTACATATTACATAGTACCCGGAAAAATTAAAAATGTCGTGCTGCTTTTGTCCGGCTTGTTTTTTTACGCATGGGGCGAACCGGTATACGTTCTTCTCATGCTGTTCTCAACTTTTGTCGATTATTCGGCAGGACTTGTCATAAACAAGTTTGACTCTGACCAGAAAAAACGAACGATTGCGCTTATTACCTCGCTTAGTATAAATCTTGGAATTCTCCTTGTTTTTAAGTACAGCGGATTTGTTGCTGGTATATTTGGTATCAAGGTAAAAGCTCTTCCACTTCCGATAGGAATTTCATTCTATACCTTCCAGAGCATGTCATATACAATAGACATGTACATGCGAAAAATCAAGGTTCAGAAAAGCTTTTTAAGCTACGCAACGTATGTTTCACTGTTTCCACAGATTGTTGCCGGACCTATTGTTCGTTACGAAGATGTCCAGAATGAAATTGACTCAAGGTCAATAAATATTTATAAATTAGGCGAAGGCGTTGGCATTTTTGCCAGAGGTCTTGCAAAAAAGGTGCTTCTGGCAAATAATATTGGTCTGCTCTGGACTGAAATTAAAGGAATGGATTACTCGCAAATTTCAGTTGTAACTGCCTGGCTTGGAATTCTTGCTTTTACTTTCCAGATATACTATGATTTTTCTGGATACTCAGATATGGCAGTTGGTCTTGGAAAAATGCTCGGATTTAATTTTCCGGAAAATTTCAGACACCCATATATTTCAAAAAGCGTTTCGGAATTTTGGAGAAGATGGCACATAACGCTTGGCTCATGGTTTAAATCGTACGTCTATATTCCTCTTGGAGGAAATCGCTGCGGTTTACTGAAAATGCTTCGCAATACCCTTATTGTATGGGGACTTACCGGTCTATGGCATGGTGCAAGCTGGAATTTCATTCTCTGGGGGCTTTATTTCGGCGTTCTTATAATTCTCGAAAAGCTTTTCCTGGGAAAGATTCTCGAAAAGCTTCCATCATTTATAACAATACTGACAACATTTTTTGTAGTTGTACTTGGATGGGTTCTCTTTGATACTGCTGATTTAAGCTCTGCATTCAGTTACTACTGCGCAATGTTTGGTAAAACCGGATTAATAATTGACAATACTGCTTTTTATCAGTTAAAATCATATATTATTGTATTTATATTCTGCATTATTGGTTCAGGAAAACTTATGAAAAAGCTTTCCGAAAAGCTGTATAAAAATGTTGGTATGTCAAAGCTGCTGGAAAACGGAATGCCGTTAATTCACACTGCTCTTATACTTTTATGCACCGCTTTTCTGGTTGACGCAAGCTATAATCCGTTTCTTTATTTCAGATTTTAGGAGGAGAAAACATGCTAAAAAAACAATATGTTAAATCGGCTGTATTATTTCTTATCCTGATATTTTTATTTCCAATTATAGTTCTTATTTCAAAAAAGAAAACCTTTTCAGAAACTGAAAACAGAGAATTAAAACCATTTCCTGAAATTTCATTTCAAACCATAAAGGACAAATCCTGCATGAATGACATTGAAGCTTATCTTTCAGACCACTTCCCTGCAAGGATAAAATGGGTAAAGGCAAAGCTAAACCTTGAAAGGTTGAGCGGAAAGGAAATGATAAACAATATATACATTACAGACAATGCACTTTATGAAAAGCTTCCTGAACCTGACTATCATGAAACAGATATTTCAGTAAATTCAATAAATAAATTTGCTGAAAATTACAGTGATACAAAGGTATTTGCAATGATTGCCCCAACATCTGCCGGAATATATGATGACAAGCTTGAGCCTTACCTTTCACAGATAGATCAGAAAGAATTTATAAGTAATATATACAGCAAATTTTCAGATAAAGTACATAAAATAGATATATTTAGTGCAATGTATGCGGCAAGAGACGAATATATATATTACAGAACAGACCATCACTGGACTTCTTTAGGCGCATTTACTGCATACAAAGCTGCTGCAAAAAAAATGGGACTCTCCTGCTATGAGAATTATAATGTAGAAAAAGAAACTGATGATTTCAGAGGAACATTCTACTCAAAATGTCTTTATGATGGTGTTGAAGCGGACAGAATAGATGCCTACAAGCAGCAGAATATCATTATAGCAACCAGAGTAACCCTTGATGACGGCATAAACCAGGAAATTGTTGATGACATTTATTTTCCGGAGTTTCTGGAAACAAACGATAAATACTGCTTTTTCCTTGGTCGCAACAGAGCGCTTACCTACATCCACACAAATGCCGGTACAAACCGCAAGCTTCTCCTTATAAAAGATTCATACGGAAACAGCTTTGTTCCGTTTATGGTTCAGAACTATTCGGAAATTGCAGTAATAGACCTGAGATATCTCAAAACCTCAATAATGGAATTTGTTGATCCGAATGAATTTGATCATACACTGTTTCTTTACAATGCATCTACATTTTCGACTGACAGAAATGTAAAGAATATAGGACTTACTCAGTAGCTATATCGCACAATCTTACAGGTAAAAAATCCATCCGATTTCATAATCTTCCTTGATGTGTGTTTTTACAATAGCATAAAGTATAAAAGTGGGTATCCTTAAAAAGGATACCCACTTTCTTATGGCAATACCGTACAAAGCTGATAGGCGGACTTTGTGCGGTGTTGCCTTATGTCTGCACAACCGAAAGCTGGGTACAGACTTCCTCTGTTTCATGCTGATGTATTATTCCCCTTACAGCATTATAAAGATATGGTTTTAACGTTTCAAGCTCTACTGGCTCACTGTAAAGTATAGACGAATAAATCGTGGAGCTTACAAGTTCGATTATCATAAAGAGCATTATTTCCGGATCTTTCAGCTTTTTCGGCGATTCATTCAGCATTTTTTCATATATATTTCTAAAGTCGTAATCGTTATCGTTTATCGGAGATATAAGCGCATTTTTAAATATTCCCCAGCTCAGGTTTTTTGATATAAAAGTAAGCAGGGACTTATTTTGATTAAGCTGATTAATTATCTGGTCAATTATAAAAATTATTCCATCCTCAAAGTCCAGATCCTCACGCTTTTCAAGCTCCTCAATTGCTATTTTAAAAAGCTGACTGGATTTGTGAGAAATTAGCTTGTTTTTTATGTCATATTTATCCTTAAAGTAAAGGTAAAATGTTCCCTTGGCAACGCCTGCTTTTTCAGCAATTTCAGAAATTGAAGTCTGACTAACACTTTTCGAAGTAAACATATTGAATGCAGCATTAAGCAAAGACTCACGTTTTTTCTTTTTATTCAGATCAAGCTTTCCCATTTAAAAACCACCCTTTTCAAATTACAGCATTCAAAAGAGAATACTGTATATGGCTTTAAGGAAGTGCTGATTGATCCTCCGAAATACGGTCACCGCTTCCTTGTATTTCTTTCTACTTTAATTATATATCACGTTCTTTTAATTGTCAATTGAACAAAATGACTAATAGTCATTATCTTGTTTGTGTATAGTTGTGCATGGTTACAAAATAATGACTTGTGGTCATTATTTTTTGAATTTCTATTGACATTCGCAAATAAAGGTATTATAATAAAATCATTAAATGACCAATAGTCATATTTGAAAGGAGCGATATTGTGGTTAAGTTCGGAAAATGGATTGCAAAGCATAGAATCATAATCCTTATAATCGGATTTCTGCTTCTGATTCCTTCTGCAATCGGCTTTATATCTACAAGGGTTAACTATGATATTTTGTCTTATCTGCCAAAGGACATCGAAACAATGAAAGGGCAGGACATAATGCTGGATGAGTTCGGCAAGGGCGGATTTTCCATGGTTATGATTGATGGTATGTCTGATAAGGAAATTGCTGAAACCAAAAAGAAAATTGAAGGTGTAGATCATGTTGCCTCGGTTGTCTGGTATGATTCAATCGCAGATATCAGCATCCCTAAAGAAATTCTTCCGAGTGACCTCTACGACACATTCAATTCAGGAGAGTCAACTCTTATGGCTGTATTCTTTGATGACGCTTCTTCCGGCGACGGTACAATGGATGCAGTTGAAGAAATAAGAAAAATAACCGGAAAGCAGTGCTTTGTAAGTGGAATGTCAGCAACAGTTACTGATATTAAAAATCTTTCAAATGAAGAATCAGTAATGTATGTTGTAATTGCTGTTTTGCTGGTAAGCGCAGTTTTGGCAGTTACAATGGATTCATTCCTCATCCCTGTATTTTTTATGCTGAGTATAGGAATGGCTATCCTTTACAATTTGGGTACTAACCTTTTCCTAGGTGAAATTTCATTTATCACAAAATCGCTGAGTGCGGTACTCCAGCTCGGTGTTACAATGGACTTCTCAATTTTCCTATGGCATAGTTATCAGGAAAATCAGGAACGTTTTCCGGGCGACAAGGAACGTGCAATGGGTCATGCGATCTCAAATACAATTTCATCAGTTGTCGGAAGCTCTCTTACAACAGTTGCCGGATTCCTTGCAATGTGCTTTATGAGCTTTACACTCGGTCTTGACCTCGGTATAGTAATGGCTAAAGGCGTTGTGTTCGGCGTTATATGCTGTGTTACAGTCCTTCCGTCATTCATTCTTACATTTGACAGGGCAATTGAAAAGACAAAGCACAAGGATATTATTCCTTCGCTTGATAAGGTTGCTCATTTCGTTGTAAAGCGCTGGTGGGTTTTCCTTGCAATATTTGCAATCGCACTTGCACCGGCAATTTACGGATATACTCATTATAAAGTATATTATAATTTTGACACAATGCTCCCTGATGATATGGACAGCGTTGTTGCGAACACAAAGCTTTCAGAAGAATTTAATATGAATTCAACGCATATACTCCTCGCTGATGCAAATATGTCATCTAAGGAAGTAAATGCAATGACCGATGAAATTAATAACGTTGATGGCGTAAGCTTTACCCTCGGACTTGATACAATTGTAGGATCTGCAATTCCTAATGATATTATTCCTGATTCAATCAAGTCCCTCATGAAGAGTGACAAATGGCAGCTCATGCTGATTGGTTCAGAATACAAAACAGCTTCTGATGAAGTAAACTCACAAATCGAAACTTTAAACAAGATCGTTAAAAGCTATGATAGCAACGCAATGCTGATTGGTGAAGCACCTGCCACAAAGGATCTTATCAAGATAATGGACACAGACTTTAAAAAGGTAAGTGCAGCGTCAATAGGCGTAATCTTCATAATTATTGCATTTGTTTTAAAATCAGTTTCACTCCCTGTAATACTCGTTACTGTTATTGAGTTTGCAATTTTCGTAAACATGGGTATTCCGGCATATACGGGTACAGTTCTTCCTTTCATAGCTTCAATCGTTATAGGAACTATACAGCTTGGCGCAACGGTTGATTACGCAATCCTCATGACAACAAGATATAAGAAAGAAAGAGCAAATGGACAGGATAAAAAACAGTCCGTTTACATTGCGCTTTCAACCTCAATAAAATCAATTTTTGTCAGCGCCCTTGGATTCTTTGCCGCAACAATCGGTGTTGGCGTATATTCAAGAATGGATATGATCTCATCACTTTGTATCCTCATGGCAAGAGGCGCTATCATAAGCATGTTTGTAGTTGTTCTGGTTCTTCCGTCAATGTTTATGCTGTTCGACAAACTGATCTGCAAAACATCACTCGGATTCAAGCCTAAAAAGTCTTAAGGAGGCACTTTATAATGAAAAAGTTAACAAGAGTTCTTGCCGCATTAATGGCAATTCTTATAACAGCAGGTTCAACAGGAGTTTTCGCAGTTACTGCTGCAAAGGCTCAGAAAGATACAACAACTGTGTCCGATTCAGACAAGAAGGACAGCAGTAAAAAGGTAAAAAAAGAGGAAACCGTTTATGTCGTTGCTGATTCAAAGGGTAACAAAAAGAATATTATTGTAAGCAACTGGCTTGATAATAACGGAAATCTTTCAAGCATCAAGGATAAGTCAAACCTCTCAGACATTGAAAATGTCAAAGGTGACGAAACATTCAGCGAAAATAACGGCAACCTTGAATGGGCTGCTGACGGCGCAGATATCTACTACAAAGGTACAACAGATGAGGCACTTCCTGTTGATGTTAAGCTTACCTATTACCTTGACGGAAAGGAAATTTCCCCTGATGAACTTTCAGGCAAAAGCGGCAAGGTAACTGTAAGGTATGACTACACAAACAACAAAAAGGTTACTATAAAGAGCAATGGAAAAAATACTCAGGTTTATGTTCCGTTCCTTATGATCTCCGCTGCAATTCTGGACAGCAGCAAATTTACAAATGTTGAGGTAACAAACGGACAGTATATCTCAGACGGTGAAAGATTTATTGTGACGGGTATGGCTCTTCCTGGTCTTAAGGACAGCCTTGAACTGAGCAAGGACACAGATATTGACATCCCAGATTATTTTGAATTTACAGCAGATGTAACTAACTTCTCAATGTCAACATCAATTACTGTCGCAACAAATGAGCTTTTCTCATCTGTTGATTTTGATAATATAGACACTCTTGACGAGCTTGACGAAAAAATCGGTGAACTGACAGACTCTGCTCAGAAACTTGTTGACGGTTCATCTGAGCTTTATGACGGAATCAAGTCATTGCTTGACGGAACAGAAACACTGAATGACGGCGCTTCAAAGCTCTACAGCGGCGCATCTGAGCTTAAAGACGGTGCAGGTTCGCTTGCTGATGGTTCAAAACAGCTTCAGGCTGGTGCAGGAACACTTGCTGATGGCGCATCTGATCTTTATGATGGAATCAGCTCTGCAAAAGAAGGCTCTGCTGCCCTTGCAAGCGGTGCAAAGGAACTTTCTGACGGCTTCTCCCCTATTTCCGAAGGTGCAGATGCTTTGAATGCAGGCGCTGAAGCTGTTCTTGACGGTTCAAGGCAGGTAGAATCAGGTGCAAAGAGTCTTTCTGATGGCACTTCACAGCTCGAAAGCGGTTCAAAGACTTTGTCAGAATCGGCTGCAAAGCTTGATAAGGGCGTTGAATCTGTTCAGAATGGCGTAAGTGAACTTAAAAAAGGTCTTGAGAGTGCACTCAGCGGAGTCGGACAGTTAAGCGAGGGTGCAGACAGTCTTTCAGAAGGACTTGGAAATCTTTCAGCCGGTATAGATCAGGCTGGTGCAAGTCTTGATGAAACCATCGCTTATAATAAACAGGTACTTGAGGGGCTGAATGCAGTCTATGCACAGACACAGGATGCAAGCATCGGTCAGATGATCGCAGTTCTGGAACAGACAATAAGCGGTCAGGAACAGATCTCAGCTTCAATGAAAGAAGGCGGTGCTCTTAAAGACGGCGCTTCTCAGCTCGAAAGCGGTGCATCAGCACTCGGTGATGGCATTGATAGT
Organism: uncultured Oscillospiraceae bacterium; assembly: GCA_934463345.1. Taxonomy (GTDB): domain Bacteria; phylum Bacillota; class Clostridia; order Oscillospirales; family Ruminococcaceae; genus Porcipelethomonas. Next base: position 10,707 of record CAKSJL010000024.1, read on the forward strand.
CTCTCAGAGGGTTCAGCAGCACTGGCTGATGGCGTTGACCAGGTTGATTCAGGTCTGGCTTCATTAAAGGATGGAAGCTCACAGATAAGTCAGGGATCAGGCAAGCTTTATGAATCTATTGTAAAGGTAAACAAGGGAGCTTCTGATTTGTTTGACGGAACAAGCAGTCTTACAGAAGCAAACAATTCTCTCCAGAATGGCGCAGCACAGCTTAAAGAGGGTGTAAATGCCGCAAGAAGCGGTGCAGATTCACTTTACAGCGGTGCTTATGAGCTCAACGATGGTCTTGCCGCACTCAAGGACGGAGGAAGCGCACTTAAAGATGGTTCAACAGCTCTTTATGCATCATTCGGCGCTCTTACAAGCGGTGCAGCAGCTATCTATGACGGAACAAGCACATTGATGGACGGTACATCATCTCTTAAAGATGGTACTTCTCAGCTCGAAAGCGGTGCTAAGAAGCTTGAAAGTGGTTCAAATGAGCTCAAAGACGGTATCTCGAAGTTCAAGAAAGAAGGCATTGACAAGATTGCTGATGCTTATAACAACGATATAAAGAAGCTGATTGACAGAGTCAAGGAACTGTCAGATGTATCAAAGGATTACAACACCTTCTCAGGTATCGGTGATAATATGGATGGCAAAGTAAAGTTTATTTACACAATAGATGGAATTGAAGAAAAATAAGGTCAAGCAAATGGGCGCACATTTTACTGTGCGCTCTGCCTTACATAAAAACAAACTTAATTTCAAGGGAATGTCTCTCAGTATCTGTACAGATAGGTTCTGAGAGGCATCTTTTATTTTTAATTATTAAAACTGTCACATTATACATTTCTCATTCGTTATATTAATGAAACGTTTCAATGAAGCACAAGGAGGAAAACATGAACAAAAAAGAAATGGAGGAAAAATACGACAAATATATAAAACTGGTTTATTGTACTGCATATGTTTATTTCAAAAACAAGGCTGACGCCGAGGATATCGCTTCTGAAGTATTTATAAAATACTTTACTTCCGCACCTCAATTTAATGATGAAAAACACGAAAAAGCGTGGCTTACAAGAGTTACTGTAAATCGCTGCAAGGATACGCTTAAATCATTTCGCATTAAAAAAACTGTTCCGCTTGAAGAAGCAGAATCAATGACAGCTGAGTCAGCTCAAAATCTGGTTTATGAAGCTGTAATGTCCCTGCCGAAAAAGTACAGAATTCCAGTACACCTTTATTACTACGAGGGATATTCTACAAAAGAAATTGGGGAAATTCTCAAAAAAAGTGATCAGACTATAAGATCAAGGCTTTCAAGGGCACGAAAAATGCTCAGAGAGTCTTTAGGAGAGGAGTTTTGCATATGAACATTAACGATTACAAAAAGGCTGTTGACAATTCTGGTATCAGACCTGAACTGAAAAATGAAATAATTGAGATGTGCTGTGCTGAAGGCAGAGGCAAAATTAGATTCAGCAGAAAAAAGCTGATTCCACTTATGGCAGCAGCTATTATAGGCTGTGTAAGTATTACCGCAGCATTTGCAAGCGACTTTTCCGGAATTTTCAAAAAGCAAAATAATTTTGAAATGAGTATTACTTCTCAACCGGAAATTCAGAATGAAAGCGTTCCGATACTCAACGCTTCTCTGAAAAAATGGGATGAAAATGTTATTCACAATCTTTTTGCCGACGGAAAAACTTTAAAAGAAAGCACAGAATATCCAAGCGACAACAATCCGGATGCAACAAGAAAATGTTTTGAATACGGCGATAATACGGTACTTTGCTATGAAGATGGCGACATTTCATGGCACAGACGTTCTGATTATGATTACTCATACATTCAGTCTGTGGTTACCTTTGGACTTGATTCAGGAGAAGTCCTCTTCCCTGATGAATCACTGAATAACTTTGACAAGCAGGGAGCAGTTAATACTGCAAAAAATACCAGTTTGCAATGAACAAGTCATAGCGCTTGACGCAGAAAATCTCATTAAAAACGACTCCTGCCGAAATGAAAATGGCGAAAGAATAGACAAACATGGAGATGTTCTGCCAGAATGGAGCTATGAACAGGAAGCGTATATGATAATTTACAACCTTGACAGTGATAGCTTGCCTATTTCATCAAAAGCATTCTATTCCGATAACTTCTATACAGAAGGCTCTGAAATATATGCAATCGTGAGCAGAAATGGTCTGGAGTATATAAGTGCAAGATATATTTACGACTTTTCTAAGAGCAGCAAGGCTGATGTAAATATATGCAGCGTTGAAGAAGCCGCAGAAGCTGTAAATTCCAGATTTGGTATTAAAGCATCTGTCAACCCTACTTTCATCCAGAACTGCAAACTTATTTACGTTGCTGTTTCATCTGATGACGAATCTTCCTATGAGCTTCACCCTTACTGGGAATTTTATTCAACTGAAAAGATACCAGTGTACAACGAAAAATCAGAAAATGTTATAATGGATTACCATGATACAATATTTGTAAATGCAGAAACATGCACAGTTCTTGAATAATTAAAAGCCTCCTGTCCGCATAAGTCTTGCGGGCAGGAGGTTCTGTTTTTTCGTTGTTTATACAAATCCTTACTTATTTAACATTTCATTAAGAAGTGATGAGAATATCTCAATATTCTCCATACACTGCTGTATTATTTTTTTCGTGTCTCTTACCTGACTGTCGATCTGCTTTGTAAAATCGCTTATAGATTTCATCGCATCTTCAATCTTATCAGCAGACTCCTTACTTGTATCTGCAAGATTTCTGATCTCCTGGGTTATAACGCCAAATCCTTTTCCGCTTTCCTTGGCACGAGCAGCTTCAATATATGCATTAAAGCCCAGTATCCTTGTATTCATTGCAATATCCTGTATAACCTTGACCGTTTCCATTGTTGACCCAACCTCAGAAACAGATTTCTGCGCCACAGTTTCAAGATCATCAAATTCATCCTGGAGCCTTTTCATGCTTTCAGAATTCTGCTTTATAATAGCTTCGGAATTCTGAATTTTTGAAATCATCTCCGCATTCATATTTGAAATTCCGGAGCTGTTGAATGCTTCTACATAGCTCGCATAAGCTGTCTTTGATAAAACACTTGCAATTGTACAAAGGAAATTTGCTGCCATGTCTATCTGATGCTTAGGAACTATTTTCACCTTTCTTACTGCCTTTACATACTCCTCAGGGTCAACACCGATTTCCTCAGCATATTTTCTGATCTTTTCCTCATTTGCTGGTGCAGGAAGAACCTGTCCGCCTATAAATGAACCAATAAATCTGTCGTTGAGCATAATTGGTGCAGCAAAATCCACAAGTCCAGCATGACAGTTATATGTAGTAGCCTTTCCGGTGCGTATTGCATTTTCACCGCCCTGCTTGTCACATTTTTCACAGCGCTGACAGCCAAGCATGGATTTTCTTGTCATATCCATACAAAAGTTTGTAAAGTTACTTCCATTTGTAACAGCAACACCATTTTCGTCAGTAGTGATCGCCGCCATACCTGTTGCATTTGAAAAGCCATCCTGAATCTCCTGCAATGTGTTTACGTCAATAAGATCGGTAAGCTTTAAATTGTCAAGTTCAGTCATTTCATATCCTCCGTTTATCTTGCATATTGTATTGAAAAACACTGCATATAAAAAACTGCATGTTCTGATTACATATATGACAATACCGCAGCTTATAATTATACGGTATTGCCTATATATTATTTTATTATATTCGCACTAATTTGTCAATAGATTTCATGATATTATGACTTTCTGAACAATTTTCTTATTAGCTTTAAAAGCTGAATTACCAAAAGAGTTCCAACAGATGTTCCGGCAACCATTCCAATCTGAGCCAAAGTTAATTTTTCAGCTTCAAAAATCTCGGACAGACCAGGAACAAATAAGACTGCTGAGAGTAGTATCAATCCGACTGCAAGAGCGCCAAACACAAATTTATTATTGAAAAATTTCTTTGTGAATATTACCGGATTGTCAGACTTACAGTTAAAACCATGGATAAGTCTTGAAAGACAAATGCTCGCAAAAGCCATAGTACTTCCGACAGTATCAGATGTTTTCAGTCCGAACATAAAGCATACTGCTGACGCTGCCGCAATAACAAGTCCTTCTGAAAGTATGCTTAAAATAAACGACTTTGTAAGAATAGATTCATTGACAGGACGAGGCTTTTCCTTCATAACTTCGTCAGTATGCGGTTCAAGCCCAAGCGCTATTGCCGGAAGAGAATCTGTAAGAAGGTTTATAAAAAGAAGATGAACTGCTGCAAACGGTACAGGAAGATTTGCAAATGAGGCGAACAAAACAACCAGTATTCCTGCCGCATTACCTGAAAGCAAAAATTGTATTGAGCGCTTTATATTCGCATAAATATTTCTTCCGTTGTTTACAGCCTTGACAATAGTTGCAAAATTATCATCTGCAAGAATCATTGACGCTGCATCTTTGGAAACCTCTGTTCCTGTTATACCCATTGCAACACCGATATCAGCCTGTTTGAGCGCCGGAGCATCATTAACACCATCGCCGGTCATAGCAACTATATTGCCTCTCTCCTGCCATGCTCTTACGATTCTTATTTTATGCTCCGGAGAAACTCTGGCGTAAACAGATTTTGTCGGAACATATTCTTTGAGCTGCTCATCTGAAAGGTCATCTATCTCTGCACCCTCTGCTGCTTCCGAGTAATCTTTCAGTATGCCTATTTCCCTGGCAATTGCAGCAGCTGTTACTTTATGGTCACCAGTTATCATTACCGGCTTGATTCCTGCACTGATACATTCAGCAACCGCAGACTTTGATTCCTCCCTCGGAGGATCCATCATTGCAATAAGACCTATAAATGTCAGACCGTCCTCATCATCCGGGCAGACATTATCAGTACTTATTTCCTTATAGGCAAACGCCAGAAGTCTTAATCCCTGTGCTGAAAGTTCTTCAGTCGTGCGACGAATGTTTTCTCTTTCAGCTTCGGAGAGAATCATCCTGTCAAGGAGAACATCTGTTGCCCCTTTGGTAATCATGGTTGTAACATCATTTACATTGTGAACAGTCGACATTAGCTTTCTGTCCGAATCAAACGGTATCTCTGAACGGCGAGGATATTTTTCACGCACATGTTCATAGCTGAAATTGTATTTTAGTGCGAAGTTAACAAGCGCTGTTTCTGTCGGGTCGCCAATCTCTTCACCGTTTCTGCACACAGCATCATTACAGAGAACACTACAAAGCAAAAGACGTTTCTGATTGTTTTTATCAAAGCTGCCATCCTCCGCATCAATTATTTTTCCATCGGCATAAAACTTCTTGACTGTCATTTTATTTTGAGTAAGCGTACCAGTCTTATCTGAACAGATAACAGAAACGCTTCCAAGTCCTTCAACAGCCTGAAGTTTTCTTATAATTGCATTTTCCTTTGACATTTTCTGTGTCCCAAACGAAAGAACGATAGTAACGATAGAGCTTAACGCTTCAGGTATTGCCGCTACTGCAAGAGCAACTGCAAACAGAAACGCATTCATTGGGTCATTTCCTCTGTAAAGGCTGAGTCCAAAAACAAGCGCACAGATTATGAGAATACCAATTGAGAGTTTTTTGCCGAAGTTGTCGAGATTAACCTGCAAAGGAGTCTTTCTTTCCTTGGCGCTCTTAAGAAGTCCTGCAATTTTTCCGACCTCTGTATTCATTCCGATATCGGTTACAACAAATTTGGCACGTCCGTAAGTAACGAAGCTACCCGAATACACCATATTAAGTCTGTCACCAAGCGGAAGCTCCTTATCAAAAACAGTATCTTCCTTTTCCACGTTAAGACTTTCACCGGTAAGGGCGCTTTCATTTACCTTTAAGCTTGCATTTTCAATAATACGTCCGTCAGCACATATATAATCGCCTGCTTCAAGAACCACAATATCCCCCACCGTTACATCAGCAGAATCCATAACGACGGTCTTTCCGTCCCTTATAACTTTGGCAGTAGGTGCAGAAAGCTTTTTCAGACTGTCAAGCGACTTTGAGGCATTAACTGTCTGAACAGTGCCAAGAATTGAATTCATAGTGATAACGGCAATTATTACTACAGCACTTTCTATATCGCCCATTACAGCTGAAATAATTGCTGCAATAATAAGTATTATGACAAGAAAGTCCTTGAACTGCTCCAGAAATATCAGAAAGACGTTCTTTTTCTTCTCACCTTCAATTTCATTTTTTCCATACTTTCCAGTGTTTTCCTGAGCCTGTCTGCTGCTTAATCCCTCTACAGATGCTCCAAGCCCACTTATGACCTCTTCTTTGCTTTTCAAATAGTCGTTCATGTTTTGACTTCTCCTTTTTTACAGGGCATTAAAAAAGACCTTTGCTAAAATCAGCCGCTTTACTTGATACCAACAAGTAAATTATAACGCTTGATTTCAACAAAAGTCTTGCCGTTTAGATATGTTACGGACTGAAAATTCCAGTCGTGTACTGACGAAACATAAACAGCTATACAGCTGCCGGCTACTCCCCTTTATTGTGTAAAACAGCTGAAATACACAATACTTAATCTGTGCAAACAGCTTTTTATTTATATTACATTATTTACGCCGCTTTGTCAAGACTTTTATTGACATATTTCTTACAAAATGATATAATTAAAGCACATAGCATAAAAACTATATCGTATATTTAAGGAGAGTATTATGAATTACCCTGTATTTCTGATAACTGTATACTATATTATTATAAATTTTACTGCATTTATTCTTTATTATTCCGACAAAAGAAAAGCTGTAAATCATAACTGGCGTATACCGGAAGCAACCCTTATCGGTGTCTCGTTTGCAGGCGGAGGTATAGGAGCATATGCTGCAATGAAGCTTTTCAGGCATAAAACAAAGCACCTTAAATTTACACTTCTTGTTCCGATTTCAATAATTCTTCACATTCTGGCGGTAATATTTGTTGTAGTAAAGTTTTAAGATTACATTATTATACAATATTGACTTTTGACAATCTCAGATGTTATAATCAAAAGAAACGAAAGAATACAAAAGTAAATGGAGGTAATTAATTATGAGTATGAAAGAAGCTTTTGATACGTTTTTTGAGGAAATGACACAGAACTATTTGATAGAACGAGAAATTCTGCCGCAGGCTCCTTGTAATGAGGAACGGCATCCTACAGGACTGTTTCTATTGGAAACTTTAAATGACAAGGGATATGCACAATGGAAACCCAAACTTCAAGAAAAGCCTGTTTCTTTTGACGCAGTAGAAAAAGAACTTGGATTTTCCATACATCCTCAAATAAAAGCTTTTTTGTCTACCTATTGGTTTCTTGCGTTGGATGGAATGATTCAAACCTCAAGAGGAGAAGCAGAATTAAGACTAAACGGACTCACGCCGTATAGTAATCTTGAAGAGCGTATCATATCCGATTTCAACAATGAGGAAACACATTATTTGCATGATCACAAATATTTTCTTATTGGAACTTTTTGTTCGATAGGCGGTAATGACAGCTATCTTGTTCAAGTGAATAATGATACCGGCGAGGTCACCGCTGTCGAGGTTATGGATAAGAGGTCTGTTAAACTGGCAGATTCTATCGAGGATCTGCTTATGAATATGAAAGGAATATGGTGATTTGGTAAATGCAGAAAAGAGTGCACCTTCAATCAGGCGCACTCTTTTTCTTCCATTGTTCTCTGCTAATATAGTTTGTATGACCTATTCTGGTTTCATTCATCAACTCAACCCAGACATCATTGCATGTATGGTGATAAATAAATCCAAGCTTCTCCTGAACACGCTTCGATTTCTTATTTCCGTCATAGTATCCGCACCAGACAGTTTGCATATTCAGATCTTCAAACGCATGCCTTAGAACCTCTTCTGCCGCTTCAGGTATCAGTCCTCTGCCCCAGAATTTTCTGCCTATCCAGTATCCAAGTTCACATTCATCATCTCTGTCGGTCATATCAGTGCTGCCATTCAACAGCAATCCTATACTCCCTACAGCAACGTTATCTTCTTTAAGACACACCGCATAGCACTCACTTGAAGAAAGAACATTTCTGATAACATTAAGGCTGTCCTCTCTGCTTTTATGCGGCTGCCAACCTGCAACTGGCCCTATTTCTGGATCCTTGGCATACTCATAAAGACTCTCAGCGTCATCTTCTCTCCAGGGACGAAGTATCAGTCTTTTTGTATACAGTTCCATAAGAATTTTCTCCTTAGACTGGCTTGACATACTTTAATTACAATTCCATCTAAAAATAGCTAACGTCTGCTTATTTCCAGGTTGCTACAATAACAATTTTTCCGCCGGATGTCAGAGCCGGAACAGAAAAACTTTCACCTGGCTGATAGATGCTGCCATTGTATTTCCAACCCGCAAATGTTTTTCCCTCATATGTGAATTCACACTCAGGAAGAACAAAATCTTCCGTATATCTTGCTTTCATTGTGAGTTTATCAGCTGAATTACCGTTATTTGCAGAAATATTCACATTGTACTCTGCCGGACTCCAGATGGCTTCAAAATTCATATCTGCCGGAGGTACAGTAATTCCAGCTCCTGGAGCATATGTTTTGCCGTCATACTCCGAAAGCCAGCCAGTTATAACATAGCCCGGACGTGAAAAACGACTCGAATCAGGCAGAAAATAACTTGCGCCCTCAGATGACATCACATAGAACGATGAATTGCCCTTTATATCATCATAATCACCAGCCGTATATAACATCTTACAGCGTCTGCACCATACCGGCTTTAAAACAACATCGCATGCCGGCATTTTAAAGAGATCACCGGAAGCGTAAGTCTTTCCGTCATATTCCCAACCTGTATTTACATATCCGTCCTTTACAAGGTTTGCAACAACAACCCTAACACTGCTCTTATAAATAACCTCCTGCGGATCAAGTACCTTAGGATCCAGATAAGAGCTTAAATCACAGTCTTCGGTATCATAGGAAAGAATAAACTTTCTTATGCTCAAAACCGAATTATTCACAAGAAACTTAGCAACATGATTGTAATTTTTAAGTGAATATGCTCCGTCATCCGCCATAAGGCTTCGTCTTATTTTCACAGCTTCAAATGCGCTGTATTCCTCGACCGGATTTTTCACATTCACATCAAAGGTTATAGGCTCAGTAGGCAAAAACGCCTGATAGTCATCTGTACAGCTTATTTTTATTGCATAAGTACCAGCCTTTGTATTCTTGAATTCCGACGTATCAACAACAAATATATCAGTTTTTTTCTGTGGATCAACACACTCGCATATAACCTCTTCCTCACCATTCTGATTGTAAAGCTTAAGGCTTACCTCAAGACCGGTCAGATCAAGCTTGTCCTCCAGTTCATATGAAACCTTCTCCGGAAAACTATTTATTACAATTTCATACTGCGATTCATAAAGTCCCGGTTCTTCAGTCGGATCTGTAGGTTCAGTTTCCGTTTCAACAGCAGCCACTGTCTGTGATATTTCAGTATTTGCTGCAAATGAAAATGCAGATACTGAAATCAATAGTGCAGCCAGGACGGCTGAGGTCTTTTTTAACAATTTCATATTTATATTCCTTTCCATATCACTTAAATCGGTTTAATTTTTCAGAATACTCATAGCCAATATGCTTTAATTTACCTGCAAGCTCAGCTTTGCTTATCTCGTAGTCCTCACAAAGCTCATCCAGATCTTTGTACTTGTCACGAAGCATTGTATTGACATAACTCAACAGTATTGCAGGATCCTGCGGCAGATTCATGTTTTTTCTCCGTTCCGCCGCTTAATACAAAAATTTAAATTTCCTGAGCGGCATACAGGAAATCCCAGAACAAAAAGCCGATTTTTCATGTTTGATAGCATACATAATAACGGCTTCTATATATATTATACATATAAATTTTACTATACTTTTATTACTGTGTCAATAGGTTTAATGAAGTATTTTTTTCGGCGTCTTTACTTTTTTTTCAGAATGTTGTATAATATAAGAACAACTTTCTGTGTTTGCAGCCGGAATTCAGAAAAGAAGAAAATTATTTCAGGCTGAGAATGGAGCTTAAATATGAATTATTCTCCAAAGGAAATATTAAGCTTTGTGGAAGAAAATGACGTAAAATTCATAAGACTTACATTTACTGATATTTACGGACAGCTGAAAAATATCGCAATCATGCCTGATCAGCTTTCGCAGGCGTTTGAACATGGTATTGCTTTTGACGCAACAACGCTTGCCGGTTGTCATTCAGATCTTCTGCTGTTTCCTGATATATCAACGCTTTCAGTTCTGCCATGGCGTCCGAAATCAGGACGTGTTATACGTTTTTTCTGCAACATCAGATGCACCGACGGGACACCTTACAAGGGTGATCTGAGATCAGAACTGAGCAGCTATATAGATGAAATGAAAAAGAAAAACTATACCTGTGAAATCGGAACTAAATGTGAATTTTACCTTTTCAATACGGATGATGATGGCGAGCCTACCAAAATTCCTCACGATCACGCAGGATACCTTGATATAGCTCCGCTTGACAAATGTGAAAATGTAAGGCGTGAGATCTGCCTTTCGCTTGAAGAAATGGGCTTTAGTCCGCAAAGCTCAAGACATACTCATGGTCCGGGCCAAAACGAGATTGATTTCACCAGAAGCGACG
>CAKSJL010000025.1 GCA_934463345.1 uncultured Oscillospiraceae bacterium
TTTCGTGAAGATCCCTTTACGGGAAAAATGACGTTCCACACGGGCGTAGATCTCGCCGCTCCGGCGGGAAGCGCCGTTCTGGCTGCTTATCCGGGCAGGGTGAAGGAGATCGGGGTTTCCGCGGCTTATGGAAATTATATCATGCTTATCAGCATAAGGCTGGATCTCATCTTTTTCTTCATAAGGCATATCCGGTATTATAACACCGTCTATGCCAATTTCAGCACAAATATCAAAAAATCTTTCTGTTCCAAAACCAAAAATCGAATTCAGGTAAAGCATAAGCAGCAGCGGTGCATCAGTTTTTGTTCTGAGTTTCTTTACCATGTCAAAGATTCCGGCAATTGTTGTTCCGCTGTCCAGTGCTCTTACGCTCGCAGCCTGTATAACAGGACCTTCGGCTATAGGATCGGAAAAAGGAACTCCAAGCTCAATTATGTCAGCCCCAGCGCTCACCATCTCAAGAACTGCTCTCTCAGTAACCTCATATCCTCCGTCGCCGCATGTTACATAGGTAATAAGTGCCTTTTTATCCTGTTCTTTAAGTTCTGCAAGCTTCTTCTCTATTCTATTCATTGATTGTCACCCCTCTGTATCTTGCAATCTGGAATACATCCTTATCTCCCCTGCCCGAAAGGTTGATTACCAGAATTTTATTCTTGTCCATTTTCGGAGCTATCTTTATTGCCGCAGCAACAGCGTGCGCAGACTCGATCGCAGGAATTATTCCTTCCATTTTTGAAAGGTACTCAAACGCACAAACAGCCTCTTCATCAGTTATAGGAACATATTCTGCTCTTCCGGTCTTAGCAAGGTTTGCATGCTCAGGTCCGATTCCCGGATAGTCAAGTCCGGCTGAAATTGAATACACCTTGTCGATCTGTCCCTCAAAATTCTGGAGGAAAATAGACTTCATGCCATGGAAAATACCGTCACGTCCTCTTGCAAGCGTTGCTGCGTGGTATTTTGTTTCAATTCCCTTTCCTGCCGCCTCAGCACCAACAAGTCTTACGCCCTCGTCGCCGATAAAATCATAGAATGCACCCATAGCATTAGAGCCGCCTCCTACGCATGCAACAACGCAGTCCGGCAGACGATTTTCAGCCTTTTTAAGCTGTTCCTTAATTTCCTCGCCAATGATTTTCTGAAAATCACGAACCATCTGAGGATAAGGATGCGGTCCCATTACTGAACCAAGAAGATAATATGTCGTTTCAATATTTGTAGCCCAGTCTTTCATAGCCTCATTTACAGCATCTTTTAGTGTAGAAGTGCCGCTGGAAACCGGTGTAACCTTTGCGCCGAGTAGTTCCATTCTGTATACATTAAGTGCCTGTCTTTCCATATCAACTGCACCCATATAAACTTCGCATTCCATATCGAAAAGAGCTGCTGCCGTAGCTGTTGCAACACCATGCTGACCAGCGCCCGTCTCAGCTATAATACGCTTCTTACCCATCTTTTTAGCAAGGAGAATCTGACCCAGTACATTATTAATTTTATGCGAACCGGTATGATTCAGGTCTTCCCTTTTAATGTATATTTTTGCTCCTCCGAGATCCTTTGTCATTCTGTCAGCATAGTAAAGCATTGACGGTCTGCCAGCGTAATCTCTGTAAAGCGTCTTTAATTCTTCCTGAAATTCCTTATCCTTGCTGTAATGCTCATATGCCTTTTCAAGCTCACAAACAGCATTCATTACGGTTTCCGGTACATACTGTCCACCGTATATTCCGTATTTACCCTTTTTATTCAATTATCATACACTCCTGACAATATTAATAAATTTCCTTATTTTTTCCTTATCCTTGAACCCTTCCGTTTCAACGCCTCCTGAAACATCCGCTCCATACGGTCTGACATACTTTAAAGAATCCTCAGCATTTGAACAGTCAAGACCTCCGGCAAGGAAAAACGGTATTTTTATTTCTGCGTTTTTTATCACGCTAAAATCCGCCAGTTTTCCTGTTCCTCCGTACTGATTTTCGCAGTAACTGTCAATAAGCAGCTTATCAACAGGCAGTCCACACGCATTCTCAATATCAGCAGAGCTTTTTGCCCTGACGGCTTTCCATATCTCACATCCGCACATACTGCGAAGCTTGCTGATATACTCATAATCTTCATCACCATGAAGCTGAATTACATCAAGCGTTCCAGCATAATTTTGTACAACATTTTCCAAAGGCTCGTTAACAAATACACCGACCGACTTTATTCCTTCTGAAAGCCGCTTTACAAGTTCATAAAATGCTGAACCAGCTGTTCTCTTAAACCCTGATGACAAAATAAATCCGGCATAATCAGGTCTGTATTCATTTACCACTTCAATATCTTCCGGACGCCTCAGACCGCATATTTTTACCTTCATACGCCGTCCCTCAGCATTTTCATCGTATCAGCTATATTACCGCTTCTCATAAGAGTCTCTCCGATAAGTACCACATCAGCACCGCATTCTCTTACTTTCTTCATATCTGCGTTTGAAGCAATTCCGCTTTCCGAAACTATAACACATTCTTTCGGAACAAGTCCTGCAAGTTTTGCTGTGTTTTCAAGACTCACTTCAAAGGTTTTGAGGTTGCGGTTATTAATACCAACAATTTTAGGTGAACATTTTAAAATGCTTTCAATTTCCTTTTCATTATGAGCCTCAAAGAGACAGTTCATTCCAAGCGATTCAGCAAGTTCTCTGAATCTGTTCATTGTTTCCGTATCAAGAACCGCTGCAATCAGCAGTATTGCATCAGCGCCGATAGCTTTTGCTTCGTATATCTGATACTCGTCAAAGATAAAATCTTTTCTCAGTATCGGAAGCTCCACTGCTTTTCTGATCTCTTCAAGATATCTGCTGCTCCCCCTGAAATAGTGTTCCTCTGTAAGGCAGGATATAGCGTCAGCTCCTGCTTTTTCATAGCTAACAGCCGTATCCACCGGATGAAAATCCTCACATATTACAGATTTTGACGGCGAAGCCTTTTTTACCTCAGAGATTACGGAAAGCTTTTCTTTTTTCAGTGCGGCATAAAAATCTCTGCATGGCGTTTTTACGGAAAGTGCCTTCTTTCGCATTTCTTTCGGAGAAACAGCAGATTTTTCACGTTCAAGCTGTATCTTTCTCTTTTCAATAATTTCATCTAATATCATAACATTGTCCACCGCTTATCACAGTTCATTTGAGATTTTTATAAGCTGTTCAAGCTTTGCAAACGCCCAGCCAGCGTCAATTGAAGCTTTTGCCTGGCTTATTCCCTCGGAAATGCTCTCCGCCTTTCCGCATATATACAGCGCACAGCCTGCATTAAGCAGAACGATATCACGTTTTGCACCCTGTATCTCACCTTTAAGTATACCCAATGTTATTTTTGCATTGTCATCAGCCGTTCCGCCTACAATATCTTCCTTATTGGCAAGTTTCATTCCGTAATCCTCCGGATTTATCTCATAAAGAGAAGTTTTGCCGTCTCTTATCTCACAGACTGATGTTGTATCTGAAATTGAAATTTCATCAAGTCTGTCGTTGCCATAAACAAGCATCGCCCTCTTGATTCCAAGATTCATAAGAACTCCTGCCATCGGCTCTAAAAGCGCCTTATCATAAACCCCAAGGAGAATATAATCGGTATTTGCCGGATTTGCAAGCGGTCCTAAAATATTAAAAACTGTTCTTATGCCAAGATCACGTCGTGCAGGACCTACATACCTCATTGAGCCATGGTAACTCTGCGCAAACAGGAACGAAATTCCTATTCTTTCTATCATTTCCTTTGCCTGCTGCGGTGATGAAGATATCTTTACTCCAAGGCTTTCCAGTACATCCGCAGCGCCGCTTTTGCTTGAAACGCTTCTGTTTCCATGCTTTGCAACCCTTGCGCCGCAGCCCGAAATTACAAATGAAGACGTTGTTGAAATATTAAAGGTACTTGCAAGGTCTCCGCCAGTTCCGACAATGTCTATTGCATCTCGGCAGCCCTCAACTGTATTTGCCTTTTCTCTCATGATCTTTGCAAAACCAGTTATTTCATCAACCGTTTCGCCCTTTATTCTAAGCGCTGTAAGAAAACCGGCAATCTGTGCGTCAGTAGCCTGGCCATTCATTATTATATCCATAGCACTCATTGCCTCTTCACAGGTAAGGTTGTTTCCGTCAGTTACTTTTGCAATAAAAGGCTTGAGAAGTGTTTTCGGCATTTCCTTTTCCGGAAGCTTATCTTTATCAAGTTTTATGCCATCTATACTCATAAGAAAGTTTCTTATTATTATTTTTCCGTCAGCAGTCAGGACAGATTCAGGATGAAACTGTAAACCGTATGTCGGATGAGTTTTATGCCTTACAGCCATAATCTGACCTGCTGAATCAAATGCTATCGCTTCAATGCATTCAGGAAGAGAAGCGTGCTCTGCAATAAGAGAATGATATCTTGCAGCTTCAATAACCGGAGGAAGGTCTTTAAAAATTGCCGCTGAATTGTCAATAGAAATTTTGCTTGATTTTCCATGCATAAGCTCATCAGCTTTTACGATCTTTCCTCCAAACGCTTCGCATATTGCCTGATGGCCAAGACAAATACCCAGTATCGGAAGCTTTCCTGAAAAGTGCTTTATAACGTCAACAGAAACACCTGCGTCCTTAGGATAACCCGGACCGGGAGAGATCACAATTGCTTCAGGCGATATTTTTTCAATCTCGTCAATTGTAATACAGTCGTTTCTGACTACCTTTATATCACTGTAAATCTCACCGAAATACTGATACAGGTTATAAGTGAATGAGTCGTAATTGTCTATCATCAAAATCATAACGCTGATGCCTCCTTTATAGCGTTAATCATAGCCAGTGCCTTATTTTTTGTTTCCTGGTATTCCTTTTCAGGAACTGAGTCATGAACTATGCCAGCTCCTGCCTGAATATATGCTTTTTTATTTCTAAAAAGAACCGTTCTTATGGCAATACATGTATTTATATTTCCGTCAAAGCCGATATAACCGATCGTTCCGCCATAAAGTCCACGTCTTTTATTTTCCAGCTCATCAATAAGCTCCATGGCTCTTACTTTAGGCGCTCCCGAAAGAGTTCCTGCCGGAAGTACAGACATAAGTGCGTCAAGAGCCGTCTTATCGTCTCTCAGTTCTCCTCTGACGTCAGAAACAAGATGCATAACTTTTGAATACTTTTCAGTTTTCATAAAACTTGTAACTTCAACCGTTCCGAATTTTGAAACCTTTCCGACATCGTTTCTTCCAAGATCGACAAGCATTGTATGCTCCGCACGTTCCTTTTCGTCACCATTGAGAGTCTTTTCCAAAGCTTCATCCTCTTCCTCGGTCTTTCCTCTCGGCATCGTTCCTGCGATCGGCTTTGTTTTTACAACGCCGTTTTTAACGCTGACAAGCATTTCCGGAGATGAACCCGCAATTCTGTAATCACGACTTTTGAAATAGTAAAGATACGGTGACGGATTATTGGCTCTGAGCATTCTGTAAACATTAAAACTCTCAGGAGGATTTTCAATCTCAAAACGCTGTGAAAGCACAATCTGAAAGATATCACCATTTAAAATATATTCCTTTGCCTTTTCAACGTTTTCGACAAATTCTTCCTTTGTGACGTTTGAATTTACTGTAAATTCCTGTTCTGCACCAGGAGAATGTGGTCTTTCAAAATATGAATTTATTTTGTCCTCAAGCTTTAAAAACCGCTTCTGAGCTTCGGCATACTGTTTGTCAATATCACCGTCTGACCTGATATTCTTTATAAGTATAACCTTACTGTTCAAATGATCATAGGCAACAAGTTCATCATACAGAAACAGGTGACAGTCCGGCATTTTTGTGTCATCCTCCGGCACATTTACAAGCTTGGTCTCTGTATACCTTACAGTATCATAACCGAAATATCCGACAAAACCGCCTGTCAGATTCGGTGCATTTTTTAACTTCGGAGATGTATAGTTTTCAAGGATACCGCTTAAAAAGCTTACAGGCTCGGTAATCTTTTCAGTTTCTTCCTTTCCCTCACTTATAACCTTGGCTGTTCCCTTATTTATAATAACCTCCATAACAGGATTAATTCCGATAAAGGAGTATTTTTCCCACTGTGCTCCGTTATTTACTGATTCGAGAATGAAAGCATTTTCCTCTCCTCTTTGAAGTGCCTTAAAAACATGCACAGGCGTAAACGAATCAGACATCAGCTCATAAAAAACAGGATGTACCTTATACCCCTTTATGTCTTCCTTTAGTTTTTCTACATTCGGATAAATCATCGCTATTACTCCTTTTTTACGGCAACAAAAAATGCCTACCATCACTCGGTTAAGAGGGACGATAGACATCGTGGTGCCACCCAGATTCAAAAGCATAAGCTTTAAAATTACACTTTCCTTTTTCAGATACGCAGACATACAAGCCCTGAATATCCTACCCCTGTAACGTGGGGAAAACGGCGGCAGATAATTGCTCTTCGCTTTCACTGCGCTTCTCACAAATCCATTCATCAGACATCGTTTGCATCGGATTCACACCATCACCGACTCTCTGAAGCATCGTCATGCCGACTACTTACCTTTGCTCACAGAATTTTGATTTATTATGGCTTTATTATAATTCCTTTTTCTTAGTTTGTCAATAGTCTTTGTGTAGTTAAAACATAAAAATTTGTTTTACGTCTTATGACTTTTCACTGTCAAAAAATTTCTTCATAAATGGTATTGCCATTCCCCCGACCGAATTACCCAGAGCAACAACAGCCAGGTAAAGTATTCCTCTCAGCGATATTCCGGCTGAAACAACATAAAAGCAATCGGCAATCGAGTGGTCAAAGCCGCACATGATAAACACCATTACCGGCATTACTGTACCGAATACCAGCGACATATCATTTCCTTTTGGCTTACACTGCTTTGCATTCTCAACGGCTATGTACATAAGCATTCCGCAGAAAAAGGCAAGTATCATTCTCCCTGGAAGGTTATCTCCCATTTTACTGTTAACCGCAGCTAACGCGGCGCTGTGAATATTATCATATATGTGGGTCGGTATCACCATAAGCGATGTAATTGCAGTACCGCACATATTTCCTACAAGAGTTATGAGTACATTAATAATATACTGCGGCTTGTTTTCAACTATGTATCCGACCTTTCCGGTGAAAAGAGAAAATCCGAACTGTATTATAGTAAACAGTCCGAGACTGAACAAAAACGCCCCGACATATTTGTTATCGACAGACAGGTAAACAATTCCTCCCACGCCGATAAGCATTCCGGCAGCAACAGATTTTATAAATATACTCCTGACAGATTCCTTCTGCATTTTTCCATCCTTTCATCTCCTGTTTTACGGAAGCGAATACCACATTCGCATACATATTTATTATACTACTCATGCTTTTATATGTCAAGTCGCCAAAAATCGGCAAATCAGATCAATTTTCGTGTCACGCCCCTTGTATTTTAGCAGAAAACATGTTAAAATAAAAAGTATTAGTACGATACTCTTCACAACCCGTCCACAGAGGAAATGTGTACGGATTTTTAGAACCCGTCTTCACAAGATATGTGTGCGGATTTCCAAGCACAATTTTTACGCATACGCTTGTGAAGACAGGTTCTTAGTAAGTAAGGGGGCAAAATGAAAAAAATACTTAAATATATATCACTCACGTCAGCGGCAGCGGCATTGTGTTGTTTTCCACTGAACGCCAACGCCGATGATTCAGGTACAATTTCCAGTGTAATACAGGAACAGCCGACTGAAAATGCAGAAATTTCACAGCTTTCCGACTGGATTACCGTTAATGACAAAACGTTTTATTACGATGAAAATGGTCAGAAATACACCGGACTCCATGAAATTGATGGAAGCACTTACCTTTTTGCACTCAACGGCGCAGTACAGAAGGGTTGGTTTGATGCTGACGGAAAAAGAATGTTTTTTGACCTTGAAACCGGAATAAACAAAACCGGCTGGATTGATTACATGGGTGAACGCTATTACGCTGACCCTGAGCTTGGAAAGCTGACAGGTTTTCAGGAGATGGATGGGAATACATATCTCTTTGACAGCTGCGGCAGACTTTCCAGTGGCTGGACTGAATATGACAACAGCAAATTCTACTGCGATGAAAATGGAATTGTCCTGAAAGGCAGATGCGAAATAGACGGCGTTGAGTACTTCTTTTCCCAGAAAGGAAGATTTCAATGCGGCTGGCAGACATCATCGGACGGACGCAGAATATTCTATGACTATGAAACTGCTGCTCCGCTTTATGGCTGGATACATTACAATGGATTTGTCTACTATGCTGATGAGAGAAACGGCAAATATACCGGAGATCACATAATTGACGGAATTACTTACAGATTTACAAAACAGGGGTTCATGGCTGTCGGATTCCAAAGCTTTGATGATGGCATTCGGTATTACTATGATGACGGAACAGCTGCAACAGGTTTTGTTACAAGCGGCAAAGAAAAGTACTTTTTCGGCGAAGACAATCTCATGAAAACCGGTTTTGTCACTTATGACGGAAATACCTATTGCTTTGGTGACGACGGTAAAATGCTGTATAAATGGCAGACCATAAACGGAAATAAATATTATTTTGGAACAAATGGCAAAATGTCAGTCGGCATTGTAAAAATAGGCACTGCAAAATATTATTTTGATGAAAATGGTATCATGCAGACAGGACTACAGAAAGTGGGCGAAGATACATACTATTTTGACGAAAATGGCGTAATGCAGCAGCAGTGGCAGGAAATCCAAGGTGACAAGTATTATTTCGGAAATGATGGCAAAATGATAACCGGATTTAAGACAATAGACTCCGAAAAATACTATTTCAATGAAAATGGTATTATGCACACTGGATTGCTGACAGCTGACGGAAAAATTTACTTTTTCGATGATGATGGAAAAATGAGCTATGGCTGGATCGAAACCGACGGAAAAAAATATTATTTTGGAACGGACGGAAAGGCAGTGTCCGGATGGCAGCTTATCGCCGGAGAAAAATACTACTTTGATTCAGACTGCACTATGATTACCGGCTGGAGAGTTATTGATTTCAAAAAATACTTCTTTGGTGATGACGGCATAATTCTTACAGGATGGCAAACTATAGGTGGAAGCATGCACTGCTTTGCTCCTGACGGAGCCATGTATACAAATACGATGCTTGACGGCTACAATATAAACGAAAAGGGCGTTGCTTCAAAATTTTCTCCTGTTCAGAACAGAGCTGAAGAAATCCTCAATTCAATCAGGCGAAACGCAATGTCCATATTTAACTATGTAAGAAAAAATAATTCAGCCAAACCATCAGGAGTTACTGATACTCCGGAAACAATAAGCAAATTTGGCTGGGGATACTATGCAAACTATGCTATGGACAACCGTCAGGTTCTCTCTCACTGCTTTGCCGCCCTTCAGGATCTGCTTTTCCATCAGGCAGGATATGAATCAAGAATAGTTTATGGAAAAAATTTAAAAGGTATTTATTACTGGAATCAGATAAAGTCGGATGGTGTATGGAAAAATTATGATGCATGTGCCGGCATAAGCGACTCGACCGACCAGTATTTAGAACTTATTGGATATGAATTCATAGATTACTACTATCCGAAATACTATTGATTGAATGATATCCGTTTAAAGAAGTTTATTTTTATTTAAGATAAAGAAGGAGAAAACAAAATGAAAAAGATAATGTCAAAAATTCTCTCAGCAGCAGTATGCACAGGTGTTTTGTTTGCATCAGCGGCAGGAGCAGCGGCTGAAACTATTAATGTTGAGCCGACTTATCCGATACACGGAAACAGATGTGCAACTATTTCTGTTCATCCGGAACTGGACAGAGAGGTAAATGTAAACATTACCCAGTGTTCGCCGGAAGGAGATTACACATATTATAAGGATGCGAAGATATCCGGTGATGCTGAGGGAAGCAACGAGTATACCTTTATCCTTGAGGGAAAGGATGATTCGCCTTACAAAATGGAAATAGGCGTACCAAAATACAAAGGCTCGTCAGAGTTTCAGAAAATAACCTACGATTTTACAATTCTCAATACTGATAATATTGAGGATCTTGAAGGATATATTTACACATTTAATATTCTCAGAAATGACGATCTTGAAGAGCCTGAAATAACAGTAAACGGAGATGAAACCAAAAACGAGAACAATGTTATAACAAGAAACATAACTCTCTCATTTCCGGCATCGGACACTACTCCCGGCGATGTTAACTTTGACGGACTGGTAAACCTTTATGACATAATCGAGATCGCAAGATACCTCATGAACAGTGATTACCTGACTCCGGAACAGCTCGAAGCCGCTGATTACAATGGTGACAAAAAAGTCAATCTTTATGACGCTATAGACATTGCAAAGATGATAATGAGCAAATAAGAATCAACATACAATTTCTGCCTTTAAACAAAAAGCTCCGCTTCAGATCGGTATTACAACCGAAGCATGAAGCGGAGTTTTTAGCATATCTTATTTTTTATTCAGCCTTGCTGCTGTCACTTTTTTCAGTAGTTGTCGCAGGCTGAGTTTCTTCCACAGTCGTTTTTGGTTTATCAAGCGAAACCGTTACAATAAAGCCATCGGAATTATTTCCTGAAATGCTGTATTCATATCCTGCCGGCACTGCAACAGATGTCATTGCAGTCGAGGTGTCAGCTGCGAAATAATAGATTTCATATCTCTTTCCGTCTGAATCAGTCGTTTCAAGATGATTGCCATCATATGGATAGGATTTCAATTCATTAACATATTCTTCAAGGCAAAGATTTTTTTCATGCATATATGCAGCATGAACCTTTCCTACATATCTGAAATGCCATGGACGATAGCTCTGACCTGTAATATCATCCTTTCCCTCAGGAAAACGCAGAACGAAGCC
Organism: uncultured Oscillospiraceae bacterium; assembly: GCA_934463345.1. GTDB lineage: Bacteria > Bacillota > Clostridia > Oscillospirales > Ruminococcaceae > Porcipelethomonas. The sequence continues at coordinate 10,919 of CAKSJL010000025.1, forward strand.
GTACTTATAAGAGTTATTACCAAACCATTCATAATCACCTGTGCCGTCAAAGTCAAGACTGTTTCCCTCATCGTCAACAATATTAAGATCGATTGAATAGCCTGTATGGTAATCACTGTATCCTGGCTTTGAAGCCGTAGATTTATCGTCAGCGCTGTCATATATTGATTCCTGTTCAGAAACTGAACGATAAGCGCTGTCAATACGAATATCTGTATGACCGGTTTCCTTGTTAAAGGCTTTGAGCATGCTGTTTGCAGCAGATGCTGCTGCCTTTCTTGCTTTGACGTTATTATCCATAACAGAATAACAATCCGTTCCATCATCATCTCTTACTTCAATGATACTTTTAAGTCCATCATCGTTCCACTTATATTCAGTATCATTGTTAACGACAATCAGAGATCCCTGATAAACCTTATCGTTATCAACAGCCTCCGACACATAAATTGAATCGCCGGACGAGTTTTCTCCCATACTTGAAGAGCTTATTGTGTCATCAGAAGAGTTCTGCTGATCAATGCTGCTGAAATCCCCTTTTACATATTTTATAGCAAACACCGCTGAAACAGCAAGAAGTAAAGCAAGGGCAACATCTATAAGACGCTTTATGACATAAAGCTTTTTGCCCTCCTGTTTTGTAACTCCCATTCTTAATATGTCCTTTCAAAAAATATTCTTTATTTATTATACCATATCTTAACTCGATTGAAAATACCTTTGAACACTTTTTCAGTAATTATTCACAAATCAGTAGTCATAAATTTATATATTCCCCTGATTTTCGAGATTTATCGATTGTTTTTTACATATAAATATGCTATAATTACTATAAACTTATGTACATATTCAGCATAAAAAAACAAAGAAGGTGCTTCAAAATGGCAAACAAAAAAGAAGGTCTTAATAATTTAAAGAACTCTATTAAAAACAAAACCGGAATTATAGGTGAATTCAAAAAATTTATATCAAGAGGTAATGTCCTTGATATGGCAGTAGGTGTTATTGTTGGTGGTGCATTTACTGCAATTGTCAATTCTCTTGTTGATGATATGCTTATGCCTATAATAGGAATGATTCTTGCCGGAATCAATTTTAAGGATCTTGGCGTAACTATTCCATGGGGAAATGAACCGTACATAAACATCGGAAACTTTCTCCAGGCTGTAATTACATTTTTCCTGACTGCTTTCTGCGTATTCATAATCGTAAAGCTTATCAACAGTTTCCATAAAAAAGAAACTCCGAAGCCAAAGCCTTCAAAGGAAGAAGAGCTGCTCACTGAAATAAGAGATCTGCTGAAAATTCAGGCTGGTATTTCTGATGAGAATGAAGAGGATGAGAAAAAGGAATCGGAATAATACACCTGAAAAGAAAATAAATTTACACTAAATAAATATCAAGGCGTTATACAGGTTTTTTCTGTTATGTTTCGCCTTGATTTTTTATGTTTTAAGCTTCTTTTTTTAAATATCGAAAGATTGTGAAATTTTTATCTTGACTTTTCTCATTAAAGTGTTATAATGTGTTATGGCGAATCTGAAATTGTATTTTTTAGTTGTTTTTTTGCTCTAAAACAACGCCATACAATTAGCAATTTACGGTTATATCTTTTTCCGTAAAACGTCATTGGGGAGAAAATATTATTGTCAGATAAAACGCCCCGAAATTTTCAAAAGGAGAGATGAATTATGGATTACAGTTATCTTTTGTCACTGGCGCTTATCCTGCTTAGTACAAAGCTCTTCGGACTCGTAACCAAACGTTTCAAGCTGCCACAGGTTGTGGGCGCACTTATGGCCGGACTTGTTTTGGGTCCTGCATGTCTTGGTCTTATTGCAAGCGAGGGTAAAACATACGACTTCATAAAGTATGTTGCCGAGCTGGGCGTAATTGTGCTCATGTTCTGCGCAGGTCTTGAAGCTGACCTGAAAGAACTTGTAAAGGCTGGTAAGACATCATTTGTAATTGCGCTGTTAGGCGTACTTGTTCCTCTTGGCGCAGGCTTTGGTCTTGCAGCAATTTTCAACACAAAAAACGAATGCACAACAAGCTTGTTTTTACAGAATATGTTTATCGGTGTAATACTGACTGCTACTTCTGTAAGTATTACAGTTGAAACGCTGAAGGAATTAGGAAAGCTTTCAACAAAATCGGGAAATGCAATACTTGGCGCTGCCGTTATAGATGATATTCTGGGTATTATTGCTTTGACTATCATTACATCCTGTGCAGACGCTTCTGTAAAGATCTGGGTTGTTATGCTTAAAATCGTTGCATTTCTCATTTTTGCTGTTGCTGCCGGAGTTGGTTTCCATTTTGCATTCAACAAATGGACAGGAAGCTCCAAAAAAGACTTAAGAAGATATGTTATCATTGCTTTTGCTTTCTGCCTGCTGATGGCATACGCTTCTGAAAAGTTTTTCGGTGTTGCAGATATCACAGGCGCTTTTGTTGCCGGTCTTGCAATGTCAAACGGTCCGAGAGCTACTTACCTCACAAACCGTTTTGAAACACTTTCATACATGCTTCTGTCACCGGTATTCTTTGCAAGCATTGGTCTGAACGTTGTAATAAGCGGAATGACTGCAAAAATACTTGTTTTTGCGATACTGCTTATGATTGTAGCGATTCTTACAAAAATTGTCGGATGCGGACTTGGTGCAAAAATGTGCGGTATGAAAAACAAAGACTGTCTGAGAATCGGCGTCGGAATGATATCACGAGGCGAGGTTGCACTTATTGTTGCAAACAAGGGTGAAGCTGTCGGTCTTATGAATGACAAATATTTTGCTCCTATTGTAATTACTGTCGTTGTAACAACTATTATAACACCTGTTCTTCTCAAACTTGTATACAAAAAGAAGAATCCTACAGATGTTGATACCAAGGGTGATCTTGAAGTTGACAAGTTCATAAAGGGCGCTGCATTTGAAAGTCAGGAGCAGATGAAGGCTGTTCAGGCAGACAAATAAAATTATATACGCAAATCAAATATGCTTTTTGTTCTCACAGAAGTAAGCACACTGCTGCATGCATCTGTGGGAGCAAACTTTATAAAGGAGGATTACCATGAGATATAAGCTTGCAGTTTTTGACATGGACGGAACTATTCTTAACACGATTGACGATCTTGAAGCAAGTCTTAATCATGTACTTGCAAAGCACAGCTTTCCTCAGAGAACTCACGATGAAGTTTTAAACTTTGTGGGCGACGGTCTGAGAAAGCTTATGGAAAGAGGCGTGCCTGTCGGAACACAGGACAGTACAATTGATGAAATTCTTGCAGATTTCAAGAAATATTATGCTGTACACTGTGCCGACAAAACAAGGCCATATAACGGCATAGAGGATCTTCTGAAAAACCTCAGAAAAAACGGCTGTATGACCGCTGTCGTTTCAAACAAAGCTGATGACGCAGTAAGACCACTTTGTGAAAAATATTTTCCGGGATTGTTTGACATTACTGTCGGAGAAAGGACAGGTATTTCAAGAAAACCTTCCCCGGATTCAGTAAACGAGGTTTTGCAGAAGCTGAATGTCAGACGTGAGGACGCTGTTTATATAGGTGACTCTGATGTTGATATAAAAACGGCGCAAAATGCCGGAATGGATTCAATAATTGTTGAATGGGGATTCAGAAAAAAAGAATTTCTTCTGGAAAATGGAGCTAAAACTATTGTTTCCTCCCCTGAACAGATAGAAAAAATTATTCTTGAATAAAAACTGTCTGAATATTTTTGATAATTTTTCAAATATGTATTGATTTTCAAGAAAAAATATGTTATACTTAATGTAATTAAGATTAGTTTAGGTAATAATATTGGAGGAATCATTTAAAATGAATGTATTTGAAATTATTGGCGGTATTTTACTGATCATCACATGTCTGTTAGCTGTAATACTTTGCCTGTTCCAGGATTCAAAGCAGCAGCAGAACATGACAGCAGCTATCACAGGCGGAGCAAACGATTCGTTCTATGAAAAGAATGAGGGCAGAACAAAAGAAGCAATCCTCAGAAAGATTACAAGAGTTCTGTTAATAATCTTTTTCATTCTCACAATTGCTGTTAATGCCGTTATAAAATTTGTTAAGTAATCAGTAAACTTATCCTGTGATTCCGTTTTGAGAAAACCGGATTTCACAGGATTTTTTATTATACAGACTATTCCACTCAACAGCGAGGATATAGAAAATGAGTAAAAAAAACAATAAACAGCCTATCAGCGATAAATATTCGGTTGAAAGCTACAGAAATAAAATTCTGACATTTATTATAAAATCGGGAAAAAAGCCTATTCCGTTGAAAGAACTAGCTGCAAAGTGCCGCAGCACAAGAGGAAACAGCAAAAATTTTTCAACAGCTTTAAACGAGCTTGTAACATCTGGTGAAATTTATGAGCGCAGAAGAGGATTTGTAAAAACAGAAATTCTTGGCTACTTCACTGCAAAAATTCTAAGACTCAACAGAACTTTCGGATTTATGGAGAAATGTGACACAGGTGAAGAAATATTTGTTCCGGGAAAATTTCTTTGCGGAGCAATGCCCGGAGATATTGTTCTTGGAAACTATATTGAATCTCGTTCCGGAAGTCCGGAGGGAGAGGTAATAGATGTTCTTCAGCCGTCAGAATCAAACCTTTCCGGTGTTATTGTAGAAGAATTCGGAACACAGTTTTTTCTGCCGGATTCTATATCAAAAACACCTGTCAGAATCGTTGACAGCGATGTTATTTACAACACTGGCGACAAGGTTCTGGCACAAATTGCATTCAGAGGTAAACGTCACGCTGAACATAAGGCAAGAATTATTTTCTGTTTCGGAAGCGCTCAGAAGGCTTCAAGCTGTGCCGAAGCTATAATTGCTGAAAGCGGTGTCGTACCTGAATTTCCTGAAAACGTCATACATGAAGCAAAAAAGATTTCAGCTGCCGGAGTCTGGGAAGATGATACAAAGGGCAGACTTGACTTGCGTGACGAAATCATATTTACAATAGACAGTGCGGAATCAAAGGATCTTGACGACGCTGTTTCAGTCAGCAAAACCTCCGGCGGATATACTCTTGGAGTCCATATAGCTGATGTTTCACATTATGTCAGAGGAAACAGTCCGCTCGACAAGGAAGCTCTCGAAAGAGGTACAAGCATATACTACGCTGACAAGGTTATCCCGATGCTGCCCAAAGAGCTTTCAAACGGTATCTGTTCACTTAATCCGAATGAAAACAGACTTACATTTTCTGCAATAATCAATCTTACTGCTGACGGAATTATAAAAGACTTTAAATTTGTAAAATCTGTTATATGCTCAAGGGTTAAAGGCGTTTACTCAGAAATAAATTCACTACTTGACAATACAGCTGATGAAAATATAAGGCAAAAATATTCCGGTCTTGAAGAAACAATAGGCATTATGAACGAACTTGCAGATATTCTCATTGCAAACAGAAAAAAACGTGGCGCACCGGAAATTGAAACTTCCGAAAGCAAGCTTATAATCAATAACGACATTTGCGAAGGCGTTATGCCAAGAACACGAGGCAAGAGTGAAATGATCATAGAAGAATTCATGCTCACTGCTAATGAAGCTGCCGCAAGACTTGCAAAAGAAAAGGAATCTCCTTTTGTATATCGTGTTCACGAATCCCCTTCACCAGAAAAGATTACAACTCTCAAGGATGGACTAAGGAGGCTTAACGTTGAATTTCCTTCATTCACTGACGCAAAGCCTGTACATCTTGCACAAATTCTTGAAAATGCCAAGGACAAGCCAACATATAATATTGTAAATATGATGACTCTGCGTTCAATGGCAAAAGCAAAATATGAACCTGAGCCAAAGGGACATTTTGGTTTGGCGCTGGAAGATTATGCACATTTTACTTCCCCTATCAGACGATATCCGGATCTTGCGATACACAGAATTCTTTCTGACATAATTGATGGTGCAGACAAAGAGTGGTTAGACAAAAGGTATTCCGGATTTGTTCAGAGAGCCTCACAACGTTCAACTGAGACGGAAATAAGAGCCATGAATATCGAACGTGACTGCGAGGACTGCTATAAAGCAGAATATATGCAGCAACATCTGGGAGAGGTATTCACCGGAATAATTTCAAGCGTTACTGAATTCGGATTTTATGTGGAGCTTCCAAACACAGTTGAAGGACTTGTTCATGTAAATAGTCTGCCGGAAGGAAATTATATATATGATGGTTATTTCAGCATTGCTGACGAATACAGCAGCGTTGTATTTACTGCCGGCGACAGAATTAATGTAATGGTTGCAGGCGCAAATGTTAACAATGGAAAAATTGACTTTGAACTTGCAGACAATGAGGAGTAAAACAAAATGAAGAAATTACTTATTTTCTTAATTACAGCAGCTTTGACACTATCAGCTGCCGGATGCAAAAAAACTGATGATGAAAGCTCAGTTAAAAAAGATCCATCGTCAGTTTCAAGTCATGAGAAAAACGAAGATAATTCAGAAAGCAGTAAAACCGAAAACCTCAGCACTGAACCTGCTGCAACTGAAACTGACAGCAATTCAGCTGAAGAAAGCTCTGAAAACACTGAAGAATCCGCTGTAATTGAACCTGACAGCTCTGCACAAGACAATGACAGCGACAGCAATTCATCATCGCAGTCTGACGAAAGTCCAGACGAAAGCAATATAACAGCAGCTGCTCAGACTTTGTATCAGAGTGGAATAGAAATGTTCATAAAGGTCATGCTAAGCTCGCCTTATCCTCTCGACTACGACAGCATGGATTCAATGGGAAATATACTGATTGCGGATTCATCTGTAACATCAGTTGATGATATTGCTAATTACTACTGCACTGTTTTCAGCCAGCCGGACAGCTACATTTATGAACGCTACACCGAAACAGACGGCAGAGTTTACTGCAATGACGCTTCAAGGGGAACAAATATTTACTATAAAAGTACTGACCTTGAGTACGTTTCCGACGATGGAAGTACATTTACATTCAACGCTGTTTCACATTATGGCGATCCGGATACAGGAGAAAATCCGTACGACAAAACAGCAACATTTTCTTTTGAGCTGACGGACAATGGCTATAGAATAACTGAATTCACATTCCCAGAATAAAAATTTTTCTTTACAGACAGACGAAAAACGGTACAGATTTCACTCTGTACCGTTTTTATTTACATCTTGGTAAATTCATAAGGTGTAAGGTTATTAAGGCTGTAAAGATTCAGCTGTTCGTAATCAGGCATATAATACCCATAGAAAACGATTTCATTTTCTTCATCAAGAGTATTCTCTCCGCCCTGAATACGTTCCTTATTGTTCATAACGATTGTGTAATAATTTTCATCCTCGACTGCGTATCTGTTCATTACAGTACGCTGACTTTCTTCCGACAATCCATGATTATCTGCAAGAAAGTCAATTGCTTCCTGACCAGACTTAACAATAAAATTTCCTGAATAATAATTATCGTCACGTTCATTTTTACTGTTAAACCACTTGAATTCCCCGTTTTCTTCAAGTTCTAACAACATTCCGCTTGATGTCTGCCACTTGTTTCCCGATAAATAATCCCCTTTTTCCTCGGTCTTTTTGTTGCTGCAGGCTGACAGTGAAACCAACATTACAATTCCTACCGCACAAGCAGACGCTTTTTTTAAAAATGAGAACATTTATATACTCCTTACGCTTTGTTACTTGCATTTGCTTAAAAAAGTAACGCTCATGCATACACATAAGCGTTACAATTTTTGTATGGAGGCGCCACCCAGATTTGAACTGGGGATCAGGGTGTTGCAGACCCACGCCTTACCACTTGGCTATAGCGCCATACTGGAGCGGATTACGAGGCTCGAACTCGCTACCTCCACCTTGGCAAGGTGGCGCTCTACCAGATGAGCTAAATCCGCATAATGGCGACCTGGATGGGACTCGAACCCACGACCTCCGCCGTGACAGGGCGGCGTTCTAACCAACTGAACTACCAGGCCGAATATTGTGCGGAATTGTTTTTGCGAACAATTCCGCATCATTTTGGTGGGAACAATAGGGCTCGAACCTATGACCCTCTGCTTGTAAGGCAGATGCTCTCCCAGCTGAGCTATGCTCCCACTTACTTGCCATCGCTGTGTTGTTTTGTTGTATCCCCCAGCGACTTAATTATTATAGCACATACTATTTGATTTGTCAACACCTTTTTGAAAATTTTTTTGAAATTTTTCAGATTATTTTTTCAGGCGTCTGACTTCGTCCGGAGTAAATCTGTAAACATTCCCGCAGAAGTGGCATTCTACGTCGATACTGTCCATTTCATCAGCCATTTTTTCAAGCTCATCATTGCCGAGCGCCGCAAGAACTCTTTCAGTACGTTCTCTTGAGCAGTCGCATTTATACACTGCCTCTGTTGTATCCAGAATATTCGGCTCAAGACCATCCAAAAGCATCAGAGCAATTTCCTCCGGTGTGTGACTGCCAAAAAGCTCAGTCACCGAACTTATCTGAGAAATATTCTTTTCAATAGTGCTTATACAGCTTTCGTCAGCAAATGGCAGAAGCTGAACCAGAAATCCTCCGGCGCATTTTACAGACAGGTCAGGATTCACAAGGACTCCCAGACCACACACAGTCGGCACCTGTTCGCTTGAAACAAAATAGTTTGCAATATCTTCGCCGATCTCTCCTGAAACTATAGGTACTGTCCCCGAATACGGTTCTTTCAGACCAAGATCCTTTGAAACGGTCAGCGTACCGTTTTTTCCTACTGCTCCAGCAACGTCAAGCTTTCCGACAGAATTAAGCGGTATCTCAACCACAGGCTGCTGAACATAGCTTTTAACATTCCCCATTCCGTCCGACACAGCTATAAGAACTCCGGCAGGCCCATCGCCGTCAACCTTTATACTGAGCGAATCGTCCTTTCCCTTTAATCCGTAGCCCATAAGGGAAGCCGCTATAGTTAGACGTCCGAGTGCAGCCGTTACAACTGCGCTTGTTTTATGAATCTTTTCTATTTCATTTACAATATCAGAAGCGTCAAGCGCCATAGAAACTGCCGACGCATCCTTTGAAATTGCTCTTTTTAATATTCCCATTTTTATCTCCTTTTCAGAGTGCATTCGGTCATGGCTTTCTTACAACATATGCCGCCCTCTGCGTTGTTTCGCTGACGTCGCCGCCGTTTTCTCCGTCGCATCGCATAAGCACCTCAAATCCTGTTTCGGTCAGGAGCTTTTCTATCTCGTCAAGCGGATAGGCGTTTTCGTAAAAGCTCTCGCTGTACCTCGCATACGTTTCGTCATTCTCCGGAACAAAAAAGTCAAGCTCTATCTTAACTCTGCTGCCCTCACAGCTATTCTGCCAGACGCAGTAAACATCATCTGTATCATAAACAAATGTATTTTCGCCCAGTACAACCTTATGCTTGTACTCCGTATTGATGTCAAAAATAAACAGTCCGCCATGCTCACAGAAAAGGAACACCCTTTCAAAGACACGCCTCACATCCCCGATATTGTCAAGATGGTTCAGGCTGTCAAGATTGCAGACCGCAATATCGACCGTTCCAAAAAGATCAAGCTCACGCATATCCTGGCAGACGTACTGAATATTCTTTCCGCTTTCAAACTTTTTATCCATTGCAATTGTAAGCATATCGGGGGAGCTGTCAACGGCAACAACATCATATCCAAGGGAATCAAGCCGCTCGGAAAGGCTTCCTGTTCCGCAAGCAATGTCGAGGAGAACCCCTCCCCTTTTTCCTCCGAATTTTTCAACGGCAGAGTCTATAAACGCCGCCTTTTCGCCATAGTCAACATTGCTCGTCAGCACATCGTAAAATTCAGCAAACACGCCGTAGCTTTTATTCATCCTTGTTTTTGCCCCTCATTCTGTCAAATACTATGCTGTATCCATCGCAGCCATAATGCAGAGAACGATTTACACGACTGATGGTAGCGGTAGAGGCTCCTGTTTTCTCAGCAATCTCCAAATAAGTCTTACCGTCCTTCAGCATGGCAGCTACTTCAAAGCGCTGGGACAGAGATAATAATTCATTGACTGTACACAGATCCTCGAAGAAACTGTAGCATTCCTCACGGGACTGCAGACATAACACTGCATCAAACAGAGAATCTACAGCATCCGTTTTGATTTTTTTATTCATGCTCGACACACCTTTCCATAGTTGTAATCAATACAACGCAACTATTTGTATTTTAGCATACTAAAGTTTTAAAGTAAAGGTGTGAAACAAAATAGTTATAAAATCTTCATAAATTCAAAGCATGAAGGGAAGGTACAAGTGTTGACATGTAGTTTTTGATACTATATAATAGCCACATAGAGAAAACAAGTAGC
>CAKSJL010000026.1 GCA_934463345.1 uncultured Oscillospiraceae bacterium
GAATTAAGCCTTTCTGACATTGTAAGAAGAAGATCTCCACGAACAATTCCGTCTGCGTCCTTTCTTGCATAGTCAACATAATCCTGAGGAACATGTCCCTCGGTTATATAAGCGTTGAGAGCATTTACTCCAGCCGCAAGACATCCGCTTCGTTTTATATTTGCCTTTTCACATATTATAACCCTCGTTTCGGGGGATTTTTCCGCAATCGTAAGCGCCGCATAGCAGCCGGCAGTTCCTCCGCCTATTATCAGAACGTCAGTTTTCAGACGCTGTATCTCCATTTTATCAACTCCTGTCTGTCAGATATCTGCGTACAGATTCAATGCAGTTTGCTCCGTCCGAAGCAGCAGTAACTACCTGTCGAAGCTGTTTTGTACGAACGTCTCCTGCCGCAAAAATACCCTTTGCAGAAGTGATGCCGTCCTCGCCTGCTTTAATATATCCGTTATCATCAAGTGCAACAATTCCTCTGACAAGTTCCGTTCCTGGAATACTTCCTATCGCTGTAAATGAACCGCTTACTGAAAGCAGTTTTTCTTCTCCGTTCTGAACATACTTTACAGCGTTCAAAAGCTTATCCCCGACAAACTCAACCAGAACAGCATTCAGGATAAGTTCAATATTTTCGGTATTTTTCACCTTTTCCTGAAGCGTCTCATTTCCCCGAAAATTTTCACGACGATGAATTATATAGACCTTTTCGCACATCTGTGAAAGGTACAAAGCATCCGAAAGCGCCGTATCTCCGCCGCCGATGACCGCAACCGGCTTTCCCTCAAAGAACGCCCCGTCGCATACGGCACAGTAGGAAATGCCCCTTGCTGAAAATTCCTTTTCACCCTTTATGCCAAGCCTGCGGCGGTATGTTCCTGCGGCATAGATCACAGCTCTGGTCTTAAAGCTTTGTCCGCCGGAACAATTTATAAGGTATCCGCCGTTTTCCGGCACAAGCTCTGTAACCTCAGCTTCAATAAACTCTGCACCGGATTTTTCGGCATGAGTGCGAAATCTTTCCCCAAGCTCATAGCCGCTCTCTCCGTAAAGACCTGGATAATTGTCAACCCTGCTGCTTTCAGCAATCTGACCGGTTCCCATATATTCCTTTTCTATAACTGCCGCCCTGAGTTTTGCTCTCTGTGCATAAATTGCTGCGGAAAGTCCTGCCGGACCGCTTCCTATAATAATAACATCGTACATATCAATCTCCATTTTACCGCATAAGCGGCAGTCATAACGCCTGTGTGAATCATTTTCGTGTTAGCGGATTCTATTTTAATCCTCTATTTCAAGTACTTCCTTTTCCGAAACCTTTGGGTCAGAACCAGTTATTTTAAATGAGTTAAGAACCGGATTCTCTCTGTCCATAAGAGACAGGATCATGTAGCTTGCCTTGCTGTCGAATGCAAGCCTTTTGTCCTCATCAGACGGTCTTGAGGGTGACTCCGGATGTGAATGCCAATTTCCGAGAGGAACGAGACCCTTGCTTCTCATATCCTTTACTGCCGCAAACTGTTCTTTCGGGTCAAGTGAAAAATGCTCATTTGACTTGTCTATATTGGTCAGCAGATAAACCTCCCTGACCTCCTTATTATCTCCGTCAGTCGTTCCGGCAATAAGTCCGCAGGCTTCGTTCGGAAGCTCGCTTTCTGCATGACGGAGCATTTTTTCAAAATCTGTTTTTTTAAGCCTTATCATTTTTTATCCCTCATCTGTAAGGTGAACTCCGTCACATTCTGCCTGTTCGTAATCTATAAGCTCTGTAATTGTCGGATGATCGCCGCACACAGCACATCCGGAGGTATTTGACGGAAGTTTTACTTTTCTGAATTCCATTGTCAGTGCATCGTATGTAAGGAGATATCCTGTGAGAAGCTCGCCCTTTCCAATAATGTACTTTATTGCCTCCATAGCCTGTAAGCTTCCGATTACTCCGCCCATTGCCCCGATAACGCCTGCCTGCTTACAGGTCGGAACAGCATCCTTCGGAGGAGGATTTTTAAATACACATCTGTAGCATGGCCCCTGCCCCGGAACATATGTCATAAGCTGTCCTTTAAATCTGATTATTCCGGCATGTGAAAATGGTTTTCCTGCCATTACGCATGCATCATTTATGAGAAATTTTGCCGGAAAATTATCTGTGCCGTCAATTATGAAATCATAATCTGCGATAAGCTCTGCTATATTTTCAGAGGTCACAAACGTGCGGTATGTCTTTACGGTAACATCAGGATTTATTGCCTCCATTGTTTCCTTTGCTGACTGAACCTTTGCCTTGCCGATATCAGCTGTTGAATGGATTATCTGACGCTGAAGATTGGAAAGATCAACCTCGTCCGCATCTGCAATACCAATTGTTCCAACGCCTGCCGCTGCGAGATACATTGCCGCCGGTGCTCCAAGTCCGCCTGCGCCGATTATAAGAACTTTTGCATTCAAAAGCTTTTTCTGTCCCTTTGCTCCGACTTCCTTTAGTATAATGTGGCGTGAATAACGCTCAAGCTGCTCATTTGTAAATGCCATTGCTGTTCTCTCCCTTCACTGATTTCAAAGGCTTCCTCCGCCCATGAAATACAGAAATTCAACATTGTCTGATTCCTTTATCTGTGTTGAATCAAATGCGCCGCTGTCAACAAATTCATCATTTATCGTAACGGTTACATACTCCGGAGTTTCAACATTCTCCTGAACAATTAGCTCTGCAACTGTAATATTGTCCTTGACTTCCTTTTTCTCTCCTGCAACTGTGATTATCATAATTAACTCTCCTTATCTGAACTTTCCTGCTGTTTCAACAATGTCCGCCTTTTTAGCTGCACCGATTATGCGGTCGGCTTCTTCCCCGTCCTTAAAGAATATAAGCGTCGGAACTGACTGTACGGCATATTCCCTCGCAAGACTGCGGTCAAAGTTGATGTTTACCTTTACAAGCTTAATATCCGGATTTTCCTCTTCAATCTCTGCCAGAACCGGTGACATACGCTTGCATGGCACACAGCTGTCGGAATAAAAATCCACTATGACCAGTCCCTGAGCTTCAAGAACCTCCTGAGAAAAGCTTTCCTCTGTAGCTCTCACTGCCATATTACTCACCAACCTTTTCAACGATCAGATCGTATGTCCCGTCCTCGTTGTCAATAAGCTTCAAAATTTTATGTCCTTCTTCCTTAATGCTCCTCGGAACATTCTGAACCGGCTCGCCGTCATTCATCTTTATCGCAAGGACCTGTCCCTCGTCAAGCTCTTCCAGCGCAACCTTTGCTTTTACAAATGTTGTCGGGCAAACCACATCTGTGATATCCACAGTGTCATCTATCTTAAAATCAGCCATTGTAGACCTCCTCTATTTTTTCCTTGAATTTGTCAATTCCTACTCTGTCAAGAGTAAACTTAAATCTTTCACCGGCATTTGCATTTTCCGCAAAAAATTCAATTGCCGCATCGCAGACCTTCATAAGCTTTTCCTTGTCCTCAATAAACGGGATTATCGTCTCTCCCTTATTTATGTGGTTTCCGAAAAGACCTCCGAAGGAAACGATATAGCCATGAACCTCGTCCCATGCATCCGTAGGACATGATTTGCAGCATCTTCCACAGAAATTGCACTTGCTGCTGTCAACAGTTATCTTTCCGTCAGTAAAATCTATTGCTCCGCTTCTGCATGCCTTTACGCATACTCCGCAGCCTATACAATTTTCCTGCTTCCATGCGACTTTGATTCCGCCCTTGATTCCCAGGTCATTCTCTTCCGCTTTAAGGCAGTTATTCTGACAACCTGTAATTCCGAACTTAAATTTATGCGGAAGCTCCCTGGCAAAATATCTGTCGTCAAGCTCTCTGGCAAGCGCCGCTGTATCAATGCATCCGCTCGGACAGATTGCCGCACCCTGACAAGCTGTAACCGTTCTTACTCTCGGTCCGCATACTCCCGGCTCAACTCCGCCCTCGGCAAGAGCCGCCTTAACTTCGTCTATATCGTCAAGCTTTATAAATGGTATCTCAACGCTCTGTCTTGATGTAAGGTGAACATGACCTTCGCCGAATTTTTCAGCAACCTCAGCAATTTTTTCAAGCTGTACGGCTGTCAGATTCCCGCCTACAACCCTCAGTCTGAGCGAAAAATTATTTTTTTGCTTCTGACGCATAAATCCGCCTTTTTTTAGTGTTGCATAATCTATAGCCATTATTCCTGCTCCTTTATATTTTCAATTGCCTGTCTGAAATCCTCAGTCAGATCATCTATATCCTCAATTCCAACGCTTATTCTGACAGTATCGTCATACACTCCGGCATTTTTCTTCTGCTCATCGGTTGAATGTATATATATCGTGCTTGCCGGATGAATTACAAGCGTTCTTACATCGCCGATATTCGTAGCGTTTACAGCATATTTCAGATTGTTTATAAGGCTAAACGCCCTTTTCTTGTTTCCGGTGCGGATCGTAATAATTGCTCCGCCCTTTCCGCCGAGCTGCTTGTGAACCAGATCATAGTAAGGACTGGATTCAAGCGCCGGATAATTTACTGTTACTCTGCCGTCTCTTTCAAAAAACTGCGCAAGCTTCAATGCATTGTCACAAAGACGCTCCATGCGAAGTCCGAGCGTTTCAAGTCCGACGTTGTTCATAAACGCATTCATTGGTGAAAGACAGGCTCCGATATTGCGCCACAGTCCATTTCTCAGCTTTGCCAAAAACGCAAATTTTCCAAATTTTTTGTATTCTTTAAGTCCCTTGTATCTTTCAAAATCCCAGCTGAATTTTCCGCTGTCAATTATAATACCGCTGATTGAATTTCCACCGCCGTTTATGTACTTTGACGAGGAGTGAATCACAACATCCGCTCCGAATTCAAACGCATTGAGAAGATATGGAGTTGCTGTTGTACAGTCTGCAAAAAAAGGTATGCCATGTCTGTGCAGCATATCCGAAACGCTTTTTATGTCAATGACATCAAGTCCCGGATTTCCGATTATTTCTCCGAAAACGACCTTTGTCTTGTCAGTTATAAGCGGCTCAACCGATTGCGCTGTAATGTGATTTACAAATTTAGTCTTTATTCCGAATGCCTCAAGGTCACTGAAAAGGTCAATCGTTCCGCCGAAAAGTCCTGCGCCTGCAATAACCTCGTCTCCTGCCTCAAGGATATTTAACAAAGCCATTGAAACCGCAGCCATTCCTGACGAACAGGAGATCGCCCCTATTCCATTCTCAATAAGTGACATTCGTTTCTCAAATGAATCTATCGTTGGATTGCTTATCCTTGTATAAGCAAAGCCGTTTGCCTTATTATTGAACACCTTTTCCAGCTGCTCCGCTGATTCATGGGAAAATGCACTGACCTGATATATCGGCATCAATGTCGCTCCTGCCGGATTTTTTCCGTTTGAATTATTATGAAGCAGTGCAGTATTAAACCTCATATCCATGACCCTCTTTCATCTGAGATTTTCTCTTTTGTTTTACGGTATCGTTATTATATCACGCTTTTCATACTAAGTCAATAGGATTTATAGATATTCTTTTATATTATACATTTCCCACAGGAATAGTAGGCTTAAACTTGTATGTTATGACAAAAAAGCACCGTACATTTACAGTACGATGCTTTGCTGTTCCCAGTCAATTCATTAATAAGAATGAAATTATTTATCTGTTTATTTTCTATAATTTCTGATCACATTGCATGTATAGTCAATATCCTCATCACTGTGAGCCGCAGACACAAACATTGCCTCAAACTGTGACGGTGCTGTATATATTCCATTTTCCAGAAGATATCCGAAATAACGTGCATATTCCTGAGTATCCGCCGTTTTTGCCGTATCATAATCGCATACCTTTTTATCTGTAAAGAATGCAGTCATAATTGAACCGGCACGATTTACGTTCAATCCGGCTTCCTTCATTGCCCCTTCAATACGGGCAGAGCTTTTTTCAAGCCGGTCATAAATATCCGGATGATTTTCAAGCGCAGTTATTGCCGCAAGTCCGGCAGCTACTGCAACAGGGTTTCCGGAGAGTGTTCCTGCCTGATAAACCGAGCCAAGAGGAGAAATACACTCCATTATCTCCTTTCTTCCGCCGTATGCCGCCAAAGGCATTCCCCCACCGACAATCTTTCCAAGTGCTGTAATGTCCGGCTTTATGCCATAATATTGCTGAGCGCCGCCGATTGAAAGTCTGAATCCTGTTATTACCTCATCAAATATAAGCAATGCGCCATAGCTTTGCGTAATTTCCCTCAGAAACTGCAAAAATCCTGGCTTCGGCGGAACAACCCCCATATTTGCCGCACAAGGCTCTACAATAACACACGCTATATCTTTACCGTATTTTTCAAAAATCTGTGACACAGACTCTTCATCATTGTATCTGGCAAGAAGCGTATGCTCTGTAAAGCTTTTCGGAACACCTGCACTGTCCGGCACTGAGTTTGTAAGAAGCCCTGAACCGCCTTTTACAAGAAGGGAATCACAGTGACCATGATAACACCCCTCAAATTTAACTATTTTATCTCGTCCGGTAAACCCTCTTGCGGCACGAACTGCACTCATTGCGGCTTCTGTTCCGGAATTTACAAGGCGAAGCATTTCAACCGACGGAAAATGTGAAATTATTTTTTCGGCAAGCTGAATTTCTCCCTCATGACACGCTCCAAAGGTAAGTCCGCTTTTACAGCTTTTTTTTACCGCCTCAATAACATCCTTATACCCATGCCCTAGAATATTCGGTCCCCACGAACACACATAGTCAATAAATGAATTTCCGTCAACATCATAAATGCGGCTTCCGCTGGCATGGTCGATAAACAGGGGCGTCCTTCCGACGCTTTTGAATGCACGAACAGGACTGTTCACTCCTCCCGGCATGAAGTTCACTGCACGACTATACAGCCTTTCGGATTTTTCAGTTATCATATCAGTTTCCTCCCATGTCCTCATCAAGCCATTTTGCAGCATCAAGAGCATGATATGTTATTATAATATCTGCTCCCGCACGACGTATTGCAATCAGGTTTTCCATAACGATTCTTTTTTCATCAATCCAGCCCAGCTGTGCCGCAGCCTTTACCATTGAATACTCGCCGCTGACATTATATGCTGCAACGGGCAGTTCAAATCTGTCACGAGCCTGGCGCACAAGATCAAGATACGCAAGTGCCGGCTTGACCATTATCATATCTGCACCCTCTGAAATGTCGTCCTCAATCTCACGCATTGCTTCCTTGCCATTGGCACAGTCCATCTGATAGGTTCTTCTGTCGCCAAATGACGGAGCAGAATCCGCCGCATCACGAAACGGAGAATAATAGCCTGACGCAAACTTTGCACTATATGAAAGCACAGGTGTATTGACGAACCCGTTTTCATCAAGTGCATTTCTTATAAAGCCGATTCTTCCGTCCATCATGTCTGACGGTGCTATTATATCAGCTCCTGCCCTTGCAAGACTAACTGACATTTTTCCCAGAAGCGGCAGAGTCTCATCATTTACTATTTCCTCTCCGCAGACAACTCCGCAGTGCCCATGAGAGGTATATTCACAAAGGCATACATCCGCAATGACAAGCATATCCGGATATCTGGATTTTATATATCTTATGGCATTCTGCATTATTCCGTTTTCATTGTAGGCTTCACTTCCGGTTTCATCCTTATGCTTCGGAATCCCAAAAACAAGAATCCCACCTATTTTACTCTCTGAAACCCTTTCAAGCTCTTCGCCAAGCCTGTCAATGGAATAACGGTATATCCCCGGCATTGACTCAACTGGTATTTTTATATTTTCTCCCTCTTCAATAAACATCGGATATATGAGGCTCTTCTTCTCAACGCTTGTTTCCCTTATAAGCCGTCTTATCTGTTCGCCTGAGCGAAGTCTTCTGAATCTTTTCATATTTAATCTCCCTTATAACGCAATTGCTCACGCTGATGTCCTTTCATTTCCTTTATAAGTCCGACTATGCTTTCTGCATTTTGCAGCTTCGGAAGTGCGGCATTGATACAGCAAAGTCTTTTAAGCTCAGCTGCTGTTGCATAACCAATGCAGACCGCCCTTGTTTCCGGAGAAATACTGTTTCCTCGACGGAAAAAATCACGAACTCCGGAACAGCTTGCAAACACAATAAAATCAGTATCTGCTCTGACAGGAACAGCCTTTTCATCACCTGTTACGTCATATATTCTTATCTCCTTATAAGAAATGCCGGCACAAGAGAGAATATCTGTAAGCTGAGACGTTCCCTGGACAGCACGAAGTATCAGCACATTTTCAGTACCCTGCGCACTGTCGGCAATTGCCCTTCCAAGCTCCTCAGATGTAAAGCTGTCCGGAACTATATCCGGATATATTCCATGTCTTTCGAGAACTCCGGCTGTCGCATTTCCGATAACGGCAAATTTTATATGTGAAAGTCTGCGTATATCAGTTCTGAATCTGTGAAGGCTCTGTATAAACAGCTCCGCACCGTTAGGACTGGTCAGTACTATCATGGTATAGTCAGAAATTTCCGCAAACACCTTTTCAAGCTCTGTACTGTCATCAAGCGGTTCGATCCTCATTATTCCTGCCCTTGAAACTGACGCTCCGCAGCTTTCAAACTGTGCGGCAAGCCTGTCCGAAAAGCTTCTTGTCCCTGTTACTGTAACTGTTACTCCGTCCAGTTCATTTCCCCTCTGTCCGCAGAAATCATAACCGGCAGTTTCGCCTACAACTATAACAGCCGGAGATTTCATGGAGTTTTCAACACATTTTTCAGAAATGTTGAAAAGTGTCCCTCTTACAACCCTCTGACTGCCCGTTCCACCATTTGAAATAACTGCCGCCGGAGTCTGAGGAGCTTTTCCGTATTCCATAAGTGAATCAGCAATGCTTTTTATATGTCCAAGTCCCATAAGAAAAACAAGAGTTCCCCCAAGTCTGGCATACATCTCCATTTCAGCCGGAAGTCTGTCCTCTCTGGTATGTCCTGTAATAACATGAAAGCTTCGGCTGACGCTTCTGTGCGTTACCGGAATTCCTGCAAGCTCCGGAACAGCAATAGAAGAGCTTATTCCTGGAATCACCTCAAACGGAATATTATGCTCCGACAAGGCTATTATCTCCTCGCCGCCTCTGCCGAAAACAAACGGATCTCCCCCCTTGAGCCTTGCAACCGTTTTTCCATCCAGAGCATTTTTGACAAGTATTCCATTAATATTTTCCTGAGTTTCGCTTGGTTTTCCGGCACGTTTTCCAACGCAAATTTTTTCCGCATCGGGTGCCACAAAATCAAGCAGTTTCCTATCGATCAGACTGTCATATACTATAGTCTGCGCTCTTTTCAGCCGGTCAAGGCCACGAAGCGTTATAAGGTCGTAATTTCCGCAGCCTGCACCGATAAGATATACCATTCCGATACTCAAAGCTCTTTCACCAGCCTTTCTGCCAGTTCACAACAGTTTTCCACAGAATCTGAGCCACTTATTATCTTTTCAGGAGCAGCCGATAATTTTATATGTATTTTTCCACCGTAAATCTCAGAAAAAGCTCCGATAGGCATTCCGCATCCGCCGCCCACTGCTGTTATTATACATCTTTCCGCTTCAAACGAGGAATATGTATCGTCATGATTTATCTGCCGGATATACTGTGATACTTCGCTGTTTTTCCGGCTTTCAACAGCAATAATGCCCTGACAGGGCGCAGGAAGAAATTCTGACGTATCAACCGGCAGAATGTCGATCCTCTCATCCGAAGTAACACCAAGTCTTTCAAGTCCAGCTGCTGCAAGAATAACGGCATCGTACTCTCTGTCAAGAAGCTTGCTTATTCTCGTATCAACATTTCCTCTTATATCCTTGAAGCCCACATTTGCAAAAAGCCTTTTCATAAACATTCTGCGCCTTGAGCTTCCGGTTCCTATTATAAAATCCTCAGAATCCCGGACAGCTTCACCCTTTCTCAGAACAATGCAGTCCCTTGGATCGGCACGTTTTAAAACTCCGGAAATTTCAAGTCCCTCTGCTGTGGCAACGGGCAGATCCTTTGCGCTGTGAACTGCAATATCTATCCTGTTTTCAAGAAGCGCCTGTTCGATTTCAGTGATGAAAAGCCCCTTTCCGCCAATTTCTGCAAGTGGTTTGTCAAGAATTCTGTCGCCCTTTGTTGTTATATGTACCGTTTCAGTTTCTATATCGGGAAAATGTGATTCAATGGCGTTTTTTACAAGCTCCGTCTGCACAAGCGCAAGTCTGCTTTTTCTTGTTCCTATCCTAATCTTCATATTTGCACCTTATTCTGTTAATATATACTTTTACAGTTTCATCATCCGGAAGAGTATTTTTACATTCAAGACACAGATTCAACACTACTCCGAGCGCTTCCTTCCGCTTCTCCTCACTGTCAAACAAAGCTCTTATATACGGACGGAATCTGCCCAGTATTTCCGCTGTTTCCATCATATTTCCATCAATTTCTTCCTCAAAACGCTTACGGAGATACTTTGCAAACAATGGACTTTTTCCTTCTGTTGAAATTCCAATTGTAACGTTTTCCTTTTTTACAATTGCCGGAAAATAAAAGCTGCACAGCTCCGGTTTGTCAACTATATTTACCGGTATACCCTTTTCTCTGCATATTCCGGAAATATGTCTGTTCAAAGCTTCATTATCCGTCGCCCCGATCACCATAAATGCGCCCTCAATATCACTGTCGGCAAAGCGGCGTTTTATTGTCCTGACTCCAGACTGTAATATTTCGTCGGATATTTCAGGAGCAATAACAACAATTTTCGGTCTGAATTCAGCAAGCCTTCTGATCTTTCCGGCAGCCACTCTTCCTCCGCCGGCTATAACGCATTTCTTGTTTTCAATATCTGTATAAAACGGAAAAAATCCCATATCCTACTCCTTTTTCATTGCCTCCAAAGCCGCTGAAAACTGTTCTGCTGAAAGCCCGGATTTAAGCTTGTATACCAGATTTCTTTCACTCTCATTCAGCTCTTTTTCCATCAGAAAGCAGTGCAGCGCAAGATTTTTCTCAACAGTTTCGACCTCAGCCTCGATGTACTTTTCCGCAAGCTCTGCACTGTCCGCTTTCAGTGCATTGTTCTCCACTGCTAGTCTTTCAAAATAGTCTATGCCGATAAGGCGAATATCCTCCTCACAGCCGATTTTCCTGTCAATGTCGCTCGGAACGGAAAGATCGATAAAAAGCCGTTTTTTTCGGGTTTTAAGATGATTCATAAGCTCTGAATATGTGATTGTAAAATGCGGGCTTGACGTTGCGCTTATAACACAGTCAAAGCCGTCAATTATGCTGTATCTTTCTCTGTAGTCGGCAATTTTTATTCCATAAGTCATGCTGGTAAAAATCTCTGACGAATGCCGGCGGAGAGTTACGGTTACAGACACATTCCTGTGCGAAATAAGATTTTTAACCGTTGTCTGACCTATCTTACCTGTTGCGCCGATAACAAGCACCTTTGGAGAATCGCAGAATTTTGCCGCCTCATTCGCTGCAAGAGTAGCTGTCGAGACTGACACGCTGGAAAGAGATGTTTCCGTCTTTATTTTTTTCGCACACGCAAGAGCCGCCTGAAATATAATATTCAGCTCATGCTGAGTTTTTTCCCATTCACAGGCGTTTTTATACGCATCTCTCACCTGTCCCAGAATTTCGTCCTCGCCTATAACCATGGATTCTATGCCGCATGCAACTCTGAAAAGATGCAAAACTGCTTTTTTTCCATGAAACATCATTGCATATTTTTTTACCTTGTCGGACGAGACATTTCCGTATTCAGCCATAATATCTGTAACAAATTCATCATTTCCAGTATAGTAAAGCTCTGTACGGTTGCAGGTACATATAATAACGCATTTTCCGAGCCTGTCCGATATTTCTTTCTGAACGCTGCATGAAAAAGCAAACAGACTCCTGATATCCTCGCCTGCATTTTTATAACTGATACTGATACAGTTCAAACAATTCAACTCCTGTCACATAAGGCAATATTAGAACCCGTCTTCACAAGATATGTGTGCGGATTTCCAAGCACAATTTTTACGCAAACAAGGCAAAAATGTGCGAGCATACTTGTGTATGGCAAGTATTTTTAACGCAGTATGCAAAAAAATTTGCTGGAAAGACGTGCGCATACGCTTGTGAAGACAGGGTTCTTACTGCCGGACTGCTATAATTATGATACAGCAAAAGGACAGCTCCGTCAAGAGCCGCCCCTTTTACAATCACGTAAACAGTGCAGTTGAATAATATCTGTCACCGCTGTCCGGAAGCAGTACTACTATTGTCCTGCCCTTATTTTCAGGACGCTGTGCAATTTCAATTGCAGCATGAAGCGCCGCACCGGATGAAATTCCTACAAGTATTCCCTCGCTCTTTGCCATGAGCTTTGCAGTTTCAAATGCATCGTCATTTTCTATCCGGATCACCTCGTCATATATTCCGGTATCAAGCGTATCCGGAACAAAACCTGCCCCGATTCCCTGAATCTTGTGCGGTCCGGATTTTCCCTCGGAAAGCACCGGCGAACCCTCCGGCTCAACTGCCGCAATCTTTATTCTGTTGTTTTTGGATTTGAGATATTTTCCCGTACCGGATATAGTTCCGCCTGTTCCGACTCCTGCTACAAAATAATCGATCTCTCCGTCAGTGTCCTCCCATATTTCAGGTCCCGTTGTCTTTATGTGCGCCATGGGATTTGCCGGATTTTCAAACTGTCCTGCAATAAAGCTGCCCGGAATTTCCTTTGCAAGCTCGTCTGCCTTGGCAATTGCGCCTTTCATTCCCTCCTGCGGCGGAGTGAGAACTATTTCTGCCCCATAGGCTTTAAGAATATTTCGCCTTTCAATGCTCATTGACTGCGGCATTGTAAGAATCACCCTATAGCCCTTGGAAGCTGCAATTGCTGCAAGACCGATACCCGTATTTCCGGATGTCGGCTCAATAATTACCGAACCCTCATGAAGCAGACCCTTTTCCTCGGCATCCTCGATCATTTCCCTGGCTATCCTGTCCTTGACGCTTCCTGCCGGATTGAGATATTCAAGCTTCACCAGAATTCTTGCGGAAATCCCCAGCTTCTTTTCTATATTTGAAATCTCCATAAGCGGAGTTTTGCCGATAAGCTGTGCGGCATTCTTATAAATAGTTCCCATTTTCTTTCGCCCCTTAAATGTCAGATAAATACAGAGTTTTCAGCAAGCGTTCTGTTTTCAAGCAGATATGCCTTGTTGCCGGATGTGACAAATACTCTGTACAGAAATACATTAACCTTTTCGCCGACCTTTATCTCACTCTGGTTAAGTCCACGATTTGCAGTAATCGTACTGCCGTTTACTTTAACCGTAAGCTCGGTTGTATTTCCACGAAAGGCGGTCTGGATTACCTCTCCCTCCGATACTGACGCACGATATATGATATTTTCGTTTTTCTTTGCAACCTCGACAAATTCCGGTCTTACAATAGCCTTGTCCGCATCCGGAATTACATCAAAGCTGCTGAATCTGGTATAGTCCTCCAGAAACGATGTATGCCCGAAAAATGAGGCTGTAAATGCCGTTTCCGGATTCTGATATACCTCACGGGGAGTCCCAATCTGCTCAATGCGGCCCTTGTTTGTTATAATGATTTTGTCGGCAACCTCAATTGCTTCATCCTGGTCATGAGTTACGAAAATACTTGTTATTCCAAGCTTTGTAATCGTTTCACGAAGCCATGAACGAAGCTCCTGTCTTACCTTTGCATCAATTGCTGCAAACGGTTCGTCAAGCAGGAGCAGCTGCGGATTTGGTGCAAGCGCTCTTGCAAAAGCAACCCTCTGACGCTGTCCGCCGGAAAGCTGGCTCGGATAACGCTTTTCAAGTCCTTTAAGACCGATAAGCTCAATAAGCTCTGAAACTCTCTCCTTTATCTGCTTTTTTCCGGCTTTCTGAACCTTCAGACCGAAAGCAATATTGTCATACACAGTCATATACCGGAAGAGAGCGTAGCTCTGAAAAACAAACCCTATTCCACGCTGGCTGGAATGAATATTGTTGACGACCTTTCCATCGATGATTATTTCACCGCTGTCCGGATTTTCAAGACCTGCAATCATTCTGAGAATTGTGGTTTTTCCGCTTCCGCTCGGTCCTAAAAGTCCGATAAGGCTTCCCTTTTCTATGCCGAAGCTTACATTGTCAGAGGCTTTGAAGTCTCCGAAGCTTTTATTTATATTTTTAAGTTCAACGTACATCTTCTTTGTTCCTCTTTCCGATATATTCAATAACGCTTCTGACAACAAGAATTATTACTGCAAGCATGACAAGTATTGAAGATACTGCAAATGCCGGCACATACTTGAATTCGTTGAACAGAATCTCAACGTGAAGCGGAAGTGTGTTCGTCTTGCCCCTCAGATGACCGGAAAGCACTGATACTGCCCCGAATTCTCCCATCGCTCTTGCCACACAAAGCACAACTCCGTAAAGGAATGCCCATCTGATATGAGGAAAAGTTACTCTGGTAAATATCTTAAAGCCACCTGCACCCATAAGCGCCGCAGCCTCCTCCTCGTCCGTTCCCTGCGTTTCAAGCACCGGTACAAGCTCTCTTGAAATAAAAGGAAATGTCACAAAAACCGTTGCAAGAATAATTCCCGGAACGGCAAATACCACGCTTATTCCAAGCTCCTGCAAATAAGGGTAGAGAAAACTTTGTCTGCCGAACGTCAGAACAAAAACAAGACCGGCAATAATCGGAGAAACTGTAACCGGAACGTCGATTAGCGTTGTGAGCAGCTTTTTTCCTTTAAAACGGTATTTCGTAATTGTCCATGCTGCAAACAGACCGAATACTGTGTTGAAAAGAACAGCAAACGCCGTTGCTTCAAGCGTCAGCAGGACAGCCTTGACTGTATATTCATCCGTTACAGCTTTGATGTATGTATCCCATCCGCTTCTCAATGCTTCTGTGATTATGGTTATAAGCGGAAGTATCAGCATTACTATAACGAAAAGGAAGCATATCCCTATAAGTATCCACTTTACAGCCTTTGAGCCTGAATTATTGTTTCCCATGGTCTGCCTCCTATCGTCCGAGTATCTTTGTATTTCTTGCCTGAATCAGATTCACAAGAAAGAGTATCAGAAAAGCCGCCGCCAGCATCACAAGTGCAATTGCCGTTGCGCTCGCATAGTCATATTCCTGAAGCTCCGACATAATTATAAGCGGTGTTATCTCAGTTTTAAACGGCTTGTTTCCGGCTATGAAAACAACGCTTCCGTATTCGCCCAGACATCTTCCAAAGGCAAGTCCGAAACCTGTAAACGCTGCCGGAAGAATTTCAGGAAGAATAACGCTTCTGAAAATTCTGCCCCTGGAAGCTCCCATTACGCCGGCAGCCTCTTCATAGGACGGATCAAGCTTTTCAAGTACAGGCTGAACTGCTCTTACAACAAATGGGATACCAATAAAAACAAGTGCAACCGTTATACCGATTCTGGTGTAAGCTATCTTAATGCCGAAATTTGAAAAGAATTTTCCGACAAGACCTTTATCAGAAGTGAGGGATGTTAGTGCAATTCCGGCAACCGCTGTCGGCATTGCAAAAGGCAGTTCGATGAGTCCGTCAACAATTCTTTTTAATGGAAAGTCATACCTTACCAGAACCCAGGCAAGAATTATTCCCATAACAGCATTGATAAGCGACGCCGCAAGGGCTGTTAAAAAGCTCACCTTAAAGCTTGCAAGAACACGTTCTCTTGTAATGGTTTCCCATATATCAGAAAGACTCATCTGCGCCGTATATATTACAAGTGAGGCAAGCGGAATAATTACTATAAGGCTCACCATTGACAAGGTTACTCCCATTGAAAGACCAAAGCCGGGGATAACTCTTTTTCCTGCCTTTTTCATATTGTTTTATGCTCCTTAGTTTTCATATATCTGGTCAAAGACTCCGCCATCAGAGAAATGCTCCTCCTGAACCTTGTCCCAGCCGCCGAAATCCTGTACTGTAACAAGATTTACGTCAAGATTGAACACGTCTGAAAATTCCTTCAGAATATCCGGATCAGACGGACGGTAAAAATTCTTTCCTGCAAGTCTTTGTGCTTCATCCGAATAAAGGTAACTTAAATATTCCTCTGATACCTCTCTTGTATCCCTCTTGTCAACAACACTGTCAACCACCGCAACTGATGGTTGTGCCAGAATGCTTACGCTCGGAGTTACGATCTCATAGTCGTCCGGATTATCCTGAATTGAAAGGTAAGCTTCATTTTCCCATGCAAGAAGCACATCCCCCTGACCGTTTTCAACAAAAGTCGTTGTCGCTCCTCTTGCACCAGAATCAAGCACAAGCACATTCTTATAAAGCTTCTTTACAAAGTCCCTGACCTGCGCTTCATCTCCATTGAATTTGCGGTCAGCATAAGCCCATGCAGCAAGGTAATTCCATCTTGCACCGCCGGACGTTTTCGGATTCGGCGTTATAACTCCGACTCCGTCTTTCACAATATCATCCCAGTCCTGTATATTCTTAGGGTTTCCTTTACGAATTAGGAAAACAATTGTCGAAGTATAAGGCGAGCTGTCATTATCAAATTCATTTATCCAGCCCTCGTCAATAAGACCGGCATCTTCAATTGCATTAACGTCATATTCCAGCGCAAGCGTCACAACATCAGCTTCAAGTCCGTTTGCAACCTCAAGAGCCTGCTTTCCTGAGCCTCCATGTGACTGAGTTATTTCAACATCCTGCCCTTTAAGCTCCTTCCAGTGCTCCGCAAACAGTTCATTATATGCACTGTAAAGCTCTCTTGTCGGGTCGTATGATACATTTGTAAGCGTTACCTTTGAGCCGTCGGAATTATTTCCGCATCCAGAAAAAAATACAGCAAAAGCAGCGGCAGCAGCGAACACAGCAGTAATTATTCTTTTTTTCATTTTCAACACCTCATTTTACAAGTTCAGGCAATATTGCCTTTAAACCGAGCGCAGCTTCAATACTATCGCTCATTGTACACGAATGAAGCAT
This sequence comes from uncultured Oscillospiraceae bacterium, assembly GCA_934463345.1. Taxonomy (GTDB): domain Bacteria; phylum Bacillota; class Clostridia; order Oscillospirales; family Ruminococcaceae; genus Porcipelethomonas. Next base: position 17,029 of record CAKSJL010000026.1, read on the forward strand.
TTCAACATCGCTGTATTCCTCCGGAGGCTGTATAGACAGCAAGCTTGTTTATATAAATCATGTTTATCTCCTAATCATATCGTTTCTATAGGTTTACTATGGTCGAATTATAACATAGTAATTCCCGATTGTCAATATAAAAAAGCATATTTCGTTGTGATTTATATATTATTCCTATCTGTTTGATATGCTTATTGTGTATATTCTACAATTTAAGCATGTTCATTTTATGTAAACATGTTCTGCTAAGGTGTGGACGAATAGCACATAATGTAGTATAATATAAGTATGAAAAAAGCGAAAGAAGTAGCAGGGCGCAAGTGTCCGCTCTGTGGTAAAACAGAACATCAAGTAAACGCAGGGAAAAATCGTTCGGGAACACAAAGATGCTTTTGCAAAGACTGCAAAAAATACTACACACTTGACCCGAAAACACGAGAATATCCTGAAGAAATCAGACAACAAGCAATAAAGACATATTATGCAGGTGCAAGTGGCAGGAGCATTGGAAAAGTATTTGGTTTCAACAAGGCTAATGTTTACAACTGGATTAAAAAAAACGGCTCAGATACAGAAAAATAGATGCCATATTCTAGAATAAGAGAGTACTTTTACCGTTTTCAAACATTGTGTTATAATAGATGTTAGAGCCTGTTCAGTATCTTTTTCCACACGTCTTTTCGATGAATTTTTCCTTGTCATTGACAAAATCATGCTCGAAAATCCACACATAAAAAGATGCTTAACAGGCTCTTACAAACCAAAGGAGGAATTGCTATGAGCAAGAAAGTTTTAATTTTATCAGGAAGCCCGAGAAAAAACGGTAACTCTGATTTGCTGTGCGATGAATTCATGCGTGGCGCTCTGGAGAATGGAAATGATGTTGAAAAAATACATGTCACAGAGAAAAACATCGGATATTGTCGTGGCTGTTACTATTGCAGCAAAAACAACGGCGTCTGTTCCATTAAGGACGATATGGCTGAGATTCTCCAGAAAATGATAGATGCAGACGTTATTGTCCTTGCAAGTCCTGTTTACTTTTATTCTGTTGATGCACAGCTGAAAGCATTGATTGACAGAACTGTTGCACGCTGGCTTGAGGTTCGTGACAAGGAGTTTTATTATATTGTAACAATGGCTGATGAGGCGATTTCGTCTGCTGATACTACGCTGGCATGTTTCAGAGGTTATGCCGATTGCGTTGAGGGCGCTAAGGAGATGGGAGTTATTATCGGAAACGGCGTATACGAAAAGGGTAAGGTAAAGGATACTGCCGCTATGCAGAAGGCATACGAAATGGGAAAAACGGTAAGGTAGCACCGCACAAGCTTTGTGTGGTGTTACCTTAATATACAAATCATCAAATTCATTTAAACACATTTTCTATAATAATATATCAATTGCTACAAACTTCACGCTGAGATGTCATGAATCCTTGAAAATCCCCTTTATCAGTAGTATAATAGAAAAGTTGTATTAAAAAGACCTGCACAGACTCCTGTGTAAGAACCCGTCTTCACAAGCGTATACACACGTCTTTCCAGCAAATTTTTACGCATACTGCGTTAAAAATGCTTGCCATACACAAGTATGCCTGCGCATTTTTGTCTTGTCTGCATAAAAATTGTGCTTGGAAATCCGCACACATATCTTGTGAAGACGGGTTCTAAACGGAATCTCGGGCAGGTTGTAAAGGAAGGACATTCATAAGTGAAGAAAACATCTCAGACAGAACAAAAGCAAACGGAACAAAAGCTGAAACCAAAGCTTTTCTCGGTAATGAAAAATTATTCCAAGGAGCAGCTGGTAAAAGATATAATCGCTGGTATTATTGTCGCCATCATTGCTCTGCCGCTTTCAATTGCGCTCGCTCTTGCGTCAGGCGTTCGTCCTGAACAGGGTCTGTACACAGCAATTGTTGCCGGATTTATAGTTTCATTTCTCGGAGGAAGTCGTGTTCAGATTGCGGGACCAACAGCTGCATTTGCAACGATAGTCGCAGGAATTGTTGCATCTGAAGGCATGAACGGGCTTATAATTTCAACCATTATGGCAGGTATTATAATGATTATAATGGGATTCTGTCATTTTGGCGCATTGATCAAATATATCCCCGGAACGATTACCTCAGGCTTTACATTCGGAATTGCCGTTACGATTGTGATCGGACAAATCAAGGATTTCCTCGGACTTACATTCAAGGAATCTCCGGTTGAAACCATTGACAAGGCTGTTGAAATCGGCAGACGAATCGGAACGATAAATTACAGTGCACTTCTTATCGGAGCAATTTCCCTTGCCGTTCTTATACTCTGGCCAAAAAAGCTTGAAAAAATTCCTGCATCGCTTGTAGCAGTAATTCTTTGCTCAGCAATTGTCAAACTTACGGATATAAATGTAAATACAATAGGCGATCTTTACACAATCTCATCTGCACCGCCAAAGTTTACATTTCCCGAAATTACATTCTCAAGAATAAGAAACCTTATCCCGAATGCATTTACAATTGCGCTCCTTGCTGCGATAGAATCGCTTCTGTCATGTGTTGTATCTGACGGTATGATCGGTTCAAAGCACCGTTCCAACATGGAGCTTGTTGCTCAGGGCTGTGCAAATATCGGTTCGGCATTCTTCGGAGGAATTCCTGCAACAGGAGCAATTGCACGTACTGCTGCAAATGTTAAGAACGGAGGACGTACTCCTGTTGCAGGTATGGTTCATTCAGTAGTTGTGCTTGTAATACTTGTTGTACTCATGCCGTATGCTTCACTTATTCCTATGCCGACAATTGCAGCGATTCTTTTTATTGTTGCATATAATATGTGCGGCTGGAGAAGCATCAGAAATACAGTCAAAACTGCTCCTAAAAGCGATATAGCAGTTCTTTTCATAACGCTTGTTCTTACGGTAATATTTGACCTTGTTGTTGCAATCTGCGTTGGATTGATTCTTGCAGCGCTTCTCTTTATGAAGAGAATGGCTGACGTTACTGAAGCACATGTATGGGTTGACGTTGACGATGAGGACACAGATCCGGATAATATTCTTCTTAAAAAGATTCCAAAGAATACAAGAGTCTATGAGATTAACGGCCCGATGTTCTTTGCTGTAAACGATAAATTCAGGTATATTCTTGACGAAAAGAAGATCGATATCCTGATCATTCGTATGAGGAATGTTCCGGCAATTGATGCAACAGGCGTTGAATCGCTTATGAGAATCGTTAAGCGCTGTCAGCGTCAGGGTATAGAGGTTATTTTCTCCCATGTTAATGAACAGCCGCTGCATGCTATGGATAAGGCAGGATTCAAAAAGCTTATAGGCAAGGAGAACTTTTGCAGCCATATTGATACCGCGCTTATAAGAGCAGAGCAGATCGAACAGGAATTATGTATGAAATGAAACAAATAAAAAAAGCTTTTAAATGCGCATTTCCAAAAACAATACCGATTTTCGCTGGATTCTGGTTTCTGGGGGCAAGCTACGGAATATTAATGAAAGTAAACGGCTTCAGCTTTGTTTATCCGATGCTGATGAGTCTGACGATTTACGGAGGCTCACTGGAGTTTATCGCTGTTTCCATGCTGATGAGCAGTTTTGCCCCCTTGCAGACATTTCTGGTTTCACTAATGATACAGGCAAGACATCTGTTTTATGGTATCTCCATGCTTGAAAAATATAAGGGAATAGGCTGGAAAAAACCTTATCTTATCTTTGGAATGTGCGATGAAAGCTTTTCTATAAACTATTCTGCTGAGATCCCTGAGAATGTGGATAAAGCATGACTACTGCACAGCAAATTATCATCATAGGTCTTTGTGTGCTTGGCACGATGCTTACAAGATTTCTGCCGTTTTTTATATTCCGGCCGGACAAACCGACACCGAAATATATTAAGTATATCGGAGATGCACTTCCTCCGGCTATATTCGGAATGCTGGTAATATACTGTTTAAAAGATGTGTCAGTTTTCGGAGGAAGTCATGGCGTTCCGGAAGCAATTGCTATAGTTACAGTGATATTGCTGCACCTCTGGAAAAGAAGCATGCTTTTGTCTATAGCAGGAGGAACAGTCTGCTATATGCTGCTTGTTCAGTTTGTTTTTTACCGAGAACCCGTCTTCACAAGCTTATGCACACGTC
>CAKSJL010000027.1 GCA_934463345.1 uncultured Oscillospiraceae bacterium
GAATAAAATATTTTTTGCCATTTCAATTATAGTATATATATTGAATTATATACTAACGGAAAATTTTAATATTAAAACACATAACACTTTGTGGTCGGGGATATCATTGATGGTATTATTTGTGCCTTTATGCATAGGATGTGTTGTTAATTCCTCAATATATAATAAAAAGAATTCTGCTTTGAAATTTTTGTTCTATTATTTTTCATTTATGTGTTCATTCGGAATTTTGTTAATAGCTATTTTATCGCCAATTATTTTAAAAAACGCAAAAGATTGTCTAATAATTTTGCTTATTTTCGCTTTATTAAGTTTAATATCATTAATAGGATATTTCATTCAAAAGAAATTTGGTTATCGTAATAAAAGAATATTTGGATATTTTACAATTCTTTTTTTCTTATCCTTGATGATAGACTTAATACTAACAATTATATTCATAATATAAATTTTAATTCTAAAGCGGTATTCTCGTAATTGTATTAACATTAAACTGAGATTTTGTGTAAAGCGAAATTAAATAATAAAATAGTTTACTTTACAGCCGCTATAATGAAGTGCTGATTTAGTCAGAAGCATGTGAGCGCTTATGTGTATTTTATGATTGCTATTAATGTGAGGAAAAATCAACAATGTTAATAAATTCACTTATTTGGATATCCTGCTTTTATATCTGGGCATCGATGGTTGCTATATCTGAATCATCTACTCTTCATGACAAACATTTTGCGTGTATTTATATTGTAAGTCTATGCGCTTTAATACTAATAAAACTAACTTTTTGCAAAATCAGGAAAAAGAGCATGAAAAAGTGTATATTAGATATGACAATACCGGTTCTCCATTGTTTATTTTTAATTTGTCATAGTAATATTATGTATGGCTATGGCAATACTATGGGAATTATATGGCGTGAAGAAGTGATAGGTTTATTCAGTATAATTAATGTGCCTTATAATATGGCTTTTTTACTGATGATTATTATGTATGCTATACTTTGGCTTGTAATGTTATTAAAATATGACGCGAATTCAGGAACAATAAAGCTGCCTAATAATAGAATCACATTAGCAGCCATAATTATTGGAGTAACTGTAGAAATATTAGGTATTTGCATATTTATAGCTACTAATGAATTAAGTATACTCTATATATTTTCTATTGTTCTTTTCTGGATTGTTAAATTGGTAATTCGTTTTATTTCCTTTATAATTATAGAGTTAAAAGAAAGTTGATCGATTTTTAAATAATTCATATGGTGGTAAAAATGTCGGAAAACGGGTTTGCTTTTAGGTAAGCCCGTTTTTGTTTATTACAATATGTGATGTATATTAAATCAAATTTCTGACTTGGAAAAATTTTCAGGGTAGCAAAAATTATAACTTAAAAACTATTGACGAAAACCTCCTTATTTGATATAATGAATGTATATATAGATTAGGACACAACTGATACTATGGTGTCAGGTTTAAATGTCCTGCGCAACATAATAATTTAAGTGAGATTTGATAATGAAAAACCACGAACAATACAAAAGAATGATCTCTTTTTTTTCAAGCCTTATACTGCTCGTGTTTCTTGCAGGCATATTTATATATATATGGTATGAATATTACAGTGATGCGATTGTGCTGCCTTTTTACAGACGAGGCAACTGGGTTGTAATTTTTATCTATATGATACTGACACTGCTATTTTTCAAGGCTTACGGCGGACTTAAAATGGGTTATCTGAAACGTTCCGATATGCTTTACTCGCAGTCAATATCAATGGTTGCAGTAAATATCATAACATATTTCCAGATAAGCGTTATAGGTCGTGATTTTATGAGAGTAATTCCGATGGTTTACATGACTGCGGCAGATTTGGTTATAATTGCAATATGGATCTGCATAAACAACCGGCTTTATCTCAAGCTTTATCCTCCGAGAAAACTGATTATAATTTATGGCAGTCAGAACGCAGCGACTCTTACAAATAAAATGAGCCGTCGGGAGGACAAGTATATGATCTGTGAATCGATCAGTATAAAAGAGGATTTTGCTAAAATTAAAGAGGAAATCGGAAGATATGATGGTGTTATAATCTGTGATATAAGTGGGCAGCTAAGAAATGACATTATAAAATATTGCTTTGAGCAGTCCAAAAGAATATATATTTCTCCAAAAATTTCTGATATAATTATCAGAGGAGGGGAGGATATCAGACTTTTTGATTCTCCGCTTCTCCTTTGCAGAAATGAGGGACTTTCATTCGACCAGCGTTTGTTTAAGCGATTGTTTGACGTTGTTTTTTCAATCGTCGGACTTGTTGCGCTTTCGCCACTCATGCTGATAATTGCCATTGCGATAAAAATTGACGATGGTGGAAAAGTATTTTATAAACAGAAAAGACTAACTATAGGCGGAAAGGAATTTTATGTTTATAAGTTCAGAAGCATGATACAAAATGCAGAAAAGGACGGTGTACCAAGACTTGCTACAAATTCTGACAAGAGAGTTACGTCTGTCGGCAGATTTTTGAGAAAATGCAGACTTGATGAAATTCCGCAGCTTATAAATATTCTAAAGGGTGATATGTCGGTTGTCGGTCCTCGTCCTGAACGTCCTGAACTGACGGAAAAGTATGAAAAGGAAATGCCGGAGTTTCGCTACAGACTGAAGGTAAAAGCCGGACTTACAGGCTATGCACAGGTTACGGGAGTTTATGATACAACTCCGTATGACAAGCTTAAAATGGATCTTATGTATATTGAACGCTATTCTATGATAATGGATCTGCGGCTTATACTTATGACAGTAAAAACAATGATTTTTCCGGGGGAAATGAATTCAGAAAAAAAGTGACTGGGTCATGAACTCCATACAGTTATTATGCAGAGGGTGAACAGAATTGGAAGAAACAGAAAATCTCAGAAACTGTACAGCAGCTTATCATCCTTATGAGGAAGAGGAGCTTTCGGCTGCAAAGAAAAAATTTTTAAAAAAATACCCTGATGCTCTGGAAGAAGTCGAGGTATTTGGAAAAAATCAAAATGAATTTAACAGACAGTCAACTGAATGCATACAAGATCTTGCAGAGCGCTGCAAAAGGCTTGAAACAGCGCTTGCTGCTGAAATAACTGCAAGAAAAAAAGATACGGCTGGCATTGCCGCAATGAAGAAGGAACTGGATACTGTAAGACTTCGTTCAACCCTCAATTCAAATCAGGTTGAAAAAATTGACAGCGCCCTTGTGCGCTACAGTGAAAAAACTGAGGATTATGTTCTGAATATTGCCCCGGGCGCAAGACTCAAGGATGTGCCGAAGGGCTGTCGTGAAGCTGAAATCGACCAGTCTGTAAATATGTCTGAGCGCATTGAAGCTATAAAAAAAGCACCGCCTCAGGAACGTGAACAGAAGCTGCACGATTTTGAAAAGGTCTGCATGAAAGCTATAACTCGTGAGCTTTCGTTCTTTAATGCTTATGAGGAAATAGGAATTGATTTCTATGGCGCTGAAAAGTATGCGGAAATAATATACAGAAATCTCTGCAAAAACAGCATATATAAAATCAGGCAGGGAAGCGATTCGGGAGATTCGGGACGGTATTTTGTTTACTGCGGTGAGACGGCTGCTGTTCCGGAAAAGGCATTTTTAAAATCAGGCATGATTTTCCTGACCGGACAAAATCCTTTTGAGGGGTTTGATGAGAAATATATTGAGGATCTCAGATTTTTGAACGACTGTGGAATTCATAGCTATACGGCTTTGAATATAAATGCGTTCAATGCGCTAAAAAAAGCCGGATTCAGATGCATTGCATCAGCTGCTGCGGAAGAGTTAGCGTCCGGAAGAATAATTTCTGCTGTTGAGTACGGAATTGAAAATGCTGTTCCTGCCGGAGCTGAAAAATATTCTCAGCTCGAAAAATACTTTGAAAATCGTGAAATAAAATTTGCCCGGACTCATGATGAGATAATGGGGCATATATTAAGAGAACGTGCAGAAGCAGATTTTACATATGAGTGCATTAAATCACTTGAAAAAACTGCCGCCGCCGCAATTGTAAAAAATTATTTTGGAACTGCTTCCATTGCTTCGGCAGATATTTCTCAGAATTCGACCGAGAAATCAGATCTGCTTACAGGTTTTGATTATATAAATCATTTTAATTATGCTGACAGGAAAGCTTTGTATAACAAAGCAAGAGGTATGCTCAGACAGGGCGGACTTCTGCTTTTCGGCGGAAAAAATCCTGTTACAGGAATTAAAATGCGTGCCGTTGAGGGATGGGGAAAACACCCTGTGTATGAGGCTATGTGGACGCAGAAGCAGCTTATAGACGAGCTTGAGGAAAACGGATTTCAGATAAGATTTCTTATACCGACAGGAACTGGTCTTTACGATCAGCTCCCGCCAAAATATAAGGATATAACATCGCTTTATATTGTCGGAGCATCTCCGCTTATATAAGAACCTGTTTTCACAAGCGTATGCGCATGCATTTCCAGCAAATTTTTACGCATACTGCGTTAAACAAGTATGCCTGCGCATTTTTGCCTTGTCTGCGTAAAAATTGTGCTTGGAAATCCGCACACATATCTTGTGAAGATGGGTTCTAAGAATTTGTACTGCGATGTTATCAGTAAATGGTTCGGAACAGTTCCGGCCAAAGTCAGGGAAGGAAAAACAGGAGGAAACTTATGAGAAAAACTAAGATCGTCTGCACAATCGGTCCGGCGACAAAAAGTGAGAGCATGATGAAAAAGCTGATGGAGCATGGCATGAATGTCGCTCGTTTCAACTTTTCGCATGGTGACTATGCATATCATCAGGAGTGCCTTGAAAAGGTAAGAAAGGTTGCGTCAGAGCTTAATCTGCCGATTGCAGCGATGATGGATACAAAAGGACCGGAAGTAAGACTTGGAAAATTTGTTGACGATAAGCCGGTTGAAATTAAAAATGGCGATCTTTATACCCTCACAACAGAGGATTGTCTGTGTACAAACGAAATAGGCAGCGTTACATTCAAGAAGCTTCCGGAGGATGTGACAGTTGGAACACGTATTCTTATAAACGATGGCGTTATTGAGCTGCTTGCTGAAAAAGTTACGCCTACTGATATAGTGTGTCGTGTTATCCATGGAGGAAAGCTTTCAAACAACAAGGGCATAAATGTTCCGGGCGTCAAGCTTTCAATGCCTTATCTGAGCGACGCAGATATGAGCGACCTTGAATTTGGGGCTAAGATGAAGTACGATTTTATTGCAGCAAGTTTTGTAAGAACTGCTGCTGACATTAATTATCTCAGAAGATATACTCAGAGTCTTGGATGGTTTAATGTTAGAATTATTGCTAAGATTGAAAATCTTGAAGGCGTTGAAAATATTGACGAGATCCTTGAAGCGGCTGACGGTATAATGGTTGCAAGAGGAGACATGGGCGTAGAAATACCGTTTGAGCAGATCCCGGCTATCCAGAAGGAGCTTATTCATAAGGGATATAATGCCGGAAAACAGGTTATTACTGCAACACAGATGCTTGAGTCCATGATTTCAAGTCCACGTCCGACCCGTGCTGAAATCACTGACGTTGCAAACGCTATTTATGATGGAACAAGTGCTATCATGCTTTCAGGCGAAACAGCAGCCGGAGATTATCCGATCGAAGCCGTAAGCACCATGGCTCTTATTGCTGAAACAACAGAAAATGACATTGACTATAAGTCAAGATTCCAGAAGAGAGGCTCTGACTTCAACCCGAATATTGCTAATGCAATTTCACACGCAACAGTTACAACTGCGCATGACCTTGATGTCAAGGCGATCATAACTGTTACAAAGGGCGGAAGCACAGCAAGACTTATTTCAAAATATCGTCCGCTGTGTCCGATCATAAGCTGTACAACCGATGAGACAGTGTGTCGTCAGATGAATATGTCATGGGGCGTTACACCTCTCGTTATCAATGAAGAAACAAGCACAGACGAGCTTTTTGAGCATGCTATTGACGCTGCAAAGGCAAACGGACTTGTTGAACCAGGGGACAAGGTTGTTATTACTGCCGGCGTTCCGCTTGGAATATCCGGAACAACCAATCTTATGAAAGTTGATACTGTTCAGTAAGAAAGAAATTATTAATTTTGAAAAAAAGCTTGCATTTTCTTGAAATATATGTTATGATAATAAAGCATTTAAAATCCGTTTGGGCTTTTTATGCCTGAACGAGAGTTTATGCCAGTAAAATGACATTAAACAAGGCAGTCCGCTGCCGCAAGAGTGTAATTATGCGTGGTACACTCTGGAAAATGCGGTAAGAATGCCGGAAATCAGGAGGAATTTGAAATGAACGCATTAGAAATTATCAGCAATTCAAGCAAAAAGGCAGAAGCACCTGAATTTTCAGTAGGTGATACTGTTAAGGTTCACGTAAGAATCAAGGAAGGCGATAAGAGCCGTATTCAGGTTTTTGAAGGAACTGTTATTGCTAAGAAGCATGGCGGAATCAGTGAAACATTTACTGTAAGACGTGTGGCTCATGGCTGTGGAATCGAAAGAGTTTTCCCGCTTCACTCACCTGTTGTTGACAAGGTTGAGATTGTAAGATACGGTAAGGTTCGCAGAGCAAAGCTTTACTATCTGCGTGACAGAGTTGGAAAGGCAGCTAAGGTTAAAGAGCAGATCAGGTAATAAAATGGACATATCGGAGCGGCGGCTTCTGAGCCGTTGCACCTTTGTCTGCACAAGGGACGTTTAAGTCCCTTTTTTGCTATTAATTTTTATGAATCGAGGAATTGAGATGGAAGATCAGCAGATTGAAAAAAAAGTCGAAAAAAATGTTCTTGGGGAATTTATGGAGATCTGCGAGTCCGTTATTACATCAATATTTGTGGTTCTCCTTATTTTTACATTTGTTTGCCGTCCTGTAACGGTTGACGGATCGTCTATGAATCCTACACTTCAGGACGGTGACAAGCTTATTATGACAACTTTTTTCTACACCCCTAAGGTAGGAGATATTATAATTGTTGACAATGAAAGCTCTTATGTGTATAAAAACGGCAGTGATTCTGAGCTTGTTGCAGGGCAGCCTCCGCTTGACAAAAGACTGATAAAGCGTGTTATTGCTGTAGGCGGTCAGACGGTGGATATTGATTTTTCAGATGGTACAGTTTCTGTTGACGGAAAGGTTCTTTCAGAAAATTACATAAAGCAGCCTACATATCTTGATACAGGTGCTTTTGATTATCCGATAACTGTTCCAGATGGTTATATCTTTGTAATGGGGGATAACAGAAATAATTCGACAGACAGCCGTGACCCGCATGTTGGTTTTGTAAAAACTGATGATGTCCTCGGAGAAGCAGTTCTGAGGTTTTATCCGTTTGAAAGCTTCAAGGCTTTGAAATAAGAAATGAGAGGCGGACACATGATATGGTAAGGGGTGCTAAAGATGAACAACAGCAGGGCTGATAAAAAAAGTCGTGATGATGAACTTGAAAGAATACTGGCTGAAACAGCTAAAAATCCCTATGTACCGAAAAAGCCTGTCAGATCCTCACGTCCGTCCGGTACTGTCAGACGCCAGACGACGCAGACAGTTCAGAAGCCTCAGCCTGAAAAAATTCCGGAAAGACAACCTGTACAGAAACCGCAGAATTCAGCGCCTGTTTCCGGAATTGAGGAACTGAGCAGACGCACTGCTGACAGGATTGAGGAAATAAAACGTGCGAGGGCAAATCGTGAGGCGGAAATTTCTGATGAACATACAGCAGTCTTTGTTCGTCCGGAAAAAAATCAGCTGCCTCCGCAAAAACCTAAGAGAGAGCGTCCGGATGAGAATTCTGGAAGTAATGATTCCGGTATCTGGGATGATGATATAGATGTGCCTGTTAATTACAGAAACAGTACATCAGGAATAACAGTAAACGATATTCTTGACATAGTTGAATCAATGATTGCGGTTATTCTTGTTATTTTGATGTTTTTTACCTATGTTCTGCGTTTTGCAGAGGTGGACGGCGCATCAATGGAACCTACGCTTGAGGGAAACGACCGGATTATTGTCAGGTCTATAGGCTACACGCCAAAAAACGGTGATATTGTTGTTATTAACAATGAAAAAACACATCTCCTTTCTGAAAACGGCAAGGTTGTTGAGGGAGAGGGACTTGAAAAGCTGATTGTAAAAAGAGTTATAGCTGTCGGCGGTCAGACAATTGATATTGATTTTGAAAGTGGCACTGTGACAGTTGATGGAAAACAGCTTGACGAGAAATACATAAGCGAACCTACCACGAGGGATGAGTACGCTTTTGAATATCCGCTTTCGATTCCGGATGGATATGTATTTGTAATGGGTGATAACCGCAATATTTCCAAAGACAGCAGACATCCTGAAATAGGTCTTGTTCCTGAAAAAAATGTTGTCGGAAAGGTTATCTGGAGATTTTATCCTTTTAAAGAATTTGGCGGTGTTGATTAAAAAGGAGGCTTAAAATATGGCTGAAATGGCTTCCATACAATGGTTTCCGGGTCATATGACCAAAACCAGAAGAATGATACAGTCAAATCTGTCACTTGTTGACGGAGTTGTTGAGATACTTGATGCGAGAATACCGCTTTCAAGCAGAAATCCTGAAATGGACAGACTTGTTAAAAACAAGCCAAGAATGCTCATTCTGAATAAAGCAGATATGGCAGATGATTCCGCAACGGCAAAATGGATCGATTTTTACAGATCAGCCGGGTTTACAGTAATAAAAGCTGACTGCAAGAGCGGAAACGGACTGAAGGCTTTTCTTCCGGCTGTAAAAAACAGTATGCTCAAGGAGCTTATGGACAGACGCCGGGAAAAAGGAATAGAGGGCGCACCGCTCAGGCTTATGATTGTCGGGATTCCGAATGTCGGCAAATCATCGTTTATAAACCGAATGTCAAAGTCTAAAAAAGCAAAGGTTGAGGACAGACCTGGTGTCACCAGAACAAAGCAGTGGATAAAGCTGGGGGATAATGTTGAAATGCTTGATATGCCTGGTGTGCTTTGGCCGAAATTTGAGGATCAGAATGTTGCACGAAAACTTGCTTTTACAGGCGCTGTAAAGGATGATATTCTTGATATTGAAGCGCTTGCAGCTTTTCTTCTTGAAAATCTTTCGGTTCACGACCCTAATGCATTGACTGACAGGTACAAAATAGAACCGAATGGTGAGGGCTTTGAAATGCTTGAAGCTCTTGGCAGAAAAAGAGGTATGCTGATATCCGGCGGAGAAGTTAATACAGAAAGAGCAGCTATAACACTTCTTGACGAGTACAGAAGCGGAAAGCTTGGAAAGATTACGCTTGAAATGCCAGAGGAGGAACAGCAATGACAAGTTCGCTCTGGGAATATGATGATGCGGTAAGAAACAGCATTGGCTCACTCTTCTGTGGTGTTGACGAGGCAGGAAGAGGTCCGCTTGCTGGTGATGTTTATGCGGCGGCGGTCGTGCTTGATCCCGAAAACCCGATTGAAGGATTAAATGACAGTAAAAAACTTTCTGAAAAAAAACGTGAGCTGCTGTACAACGAGATATTGGAAAAGTCTGCTGACTATTGTATAGCAAGGGCAACCGTTGCAGAAATTGAGGAGATAAATATTCTTAATGCTGCAATGCTTGCCATGAGAAGAGCAGTTTTGGGACTGAAAAAAATTCCTGCGCTGGTTATTGCCGACGGAAATAAAACGCCTGATGTTCCATGTGAGGTTAGAGCGCTTGTAAAAGGTGACGCTAACAGTGCATCAATTGCAGCTGCATCAATACTTGCAAAGGTTACAAGAGACAGGTATATGCTTGAAATGGCTGAAAGATATCCGCAGTATGGCTTTGAACGCCACAAAGGATACGGTACTAAGCTTCATCGTGAAAAAATACTTGAACTCGGACCTTGTCCTGAACACAGGATGTCGTTTTTAAAGAAAATATATGAGAAAAAGTGAACTTGGAAACTCTGCTGAATCGTTTGCCTGCGATTACCTTGAAAGAAACGGATATCAGATTATCAGAAGAAATTTCAGGGTTTCCGGCGGAGAAATTGATATAATTGCTGTAAAGGACAACTTTGTCTGCTTTGTTGAAATAAAGTTCCGCACCAATGGAAGCGGTCTTGAAACAGCGATTGACAGAAAAAAACAAAGGCGGATTGTAAAATCTGCTGAACAGTTTATCAGAAAGACAGGCTGTAAGCTTCAGCCCAGGTTTGATGCGGCTTTTGTAAGCGCATACGACGGGGAAAGCATGAGCCTTGAATATATTCCAAACGCCTTTGACGGCTTTGGCTTTTGAAAAAATGCAAAGGGTGGTATTTATGTATTATAAGAGTACAAGAAACAGCGACATTAAGGTTGACAGTGCCGTTGCAATAACGCAGGGAATATCTGCTGACGGCGGTCTGTTTGTACCTGAATCTATCCCGGAAATAACGCTTGACGAGATAAAATATCTTGCAGGTCTTAATTACTCATGCAGAGCAGCATACATTTTCAAGAAATATCTGACTGACTTTACTGACGCTGAAATCCAGTATTGTACAGATAACGCATACAGCACAAAGAATTTTGAAACTGAAAACATAGCAGAAATTGCAGAACTTTTTGACGGAACATACATGCTTGAGCTGTGGCATGGTCCTACATGCGCATTCAAGGATATGGCGCTCCAGATACTTCCGTATTTCCTTACAACATCTGCAAAGAAAATAAAACTTGACAAGAAGATAATAATTCTTGTTGCTACATCCGGAGATACCGGAAAGGCTGCGCTTGAGGGTTTCAAGGATGTTGAGGGAACACAGATTCTTGTATTCTACCCTGAGGACGGCGTAAGCCCGATGCAGAAAAGACAGATGACAACACAGTCTGGTTCAAATGTTGGTGTCTGCGCAGTAAAGGGCAATTTTGATGACTGCCAGAACGGTGTTAAGGCTATCTTTACTGACAAGGATGTAAAGGAAAAGATGAACGATGCCGGACTTATGTTCTCAAGCGCTAACTCAATTAACTGGGGCAGACTTGTTCCACAGATCGTTTACTATATTTCATCCTACGCTTCACTTGCTGAAAGCGGTGAAATTGCGCTTGGCGACAAGATAAATGTTGTTGTTCCGACAGGAAATTTCGGCAATATTCTTGCTGCTTACTATGCAAAGAAAATGGGGCTTCCTGTTAATAAGCTTATCTGTGCTTCAAATGTAAATAAGGTTCTGACTGATTTTATTGAAACAGGTATTTATGACAGAAACAGAGAATTCTTTGCAACATGTTCACCGTCAATGGACATTCTTATTTCAAGCAATCTTGAAAGACTCCTTTATATGCTGACTGGTCAGGATGATGCGCAGATCAGAGAATGGTTCGGCAGCCTTGCAGAAACCGGCAAGTATGAGGTTTCAGATGCTGTTAAAAAGGTTCTGAAGGAAGAGTTCTTTGGTGGTTACTGCGATGATGCCCAGACAAAGGCAACTATCAAAGAGATTTATGACAAGTATTCATATACCTGTGATACACACACAGCAGTTGCTGTCAAGGTTTATGAGGACTATAAGAAGGCTACAGGCGACACAACAAAGACTCTTATCGCTTCAACTGCCAGCCCTTACAAATTCAGTGCAAGTGTTCTTGAAGCAATCGAAGGAAAGAAGTCAGAGCTTGATGAGTACGATATGGTTGACAGACTTGCTGAGCTTTCAAAGCTTCCTGTTCCGTCAGCACTTGCAGACTTAAAGGGCAAGGAACGCAGATTCAAGGACTCTATCGAAAAATCAGACATGAATAATTATGTTCTGAAGGATTTCGGTCTTATCTGATGTCACTATTTGCAATAGGCGATCTTCACCTCGCAATAAGCGTTCGCTCAAAGCCTATGGATATTTTTAGCGGATGGGAAAACTATATGCAGCTTATGGAAGAGAACTGGAAAAAGCTTGTGTCAGAAAATGATACTATAGTTCTTGCAGGAGATATTTCATGGGCTATGAATTTAAAGGACGCTTATGAGGATTTCTGCTGGATTCATAATATGCCCGGAAAAAAGATAATTTTAAAGGGGAATCATGATTACTGGTGGAGTTCAAGGAAAAAGATGGAGGATACTTTTTCAGCGTGGGGATTTGACAGTCTTGAGCTTTTACACAACAATTTTTTTGAATACGGTGAATATGCAGTCTGCGGTACAAGGGGCTGGGTAAATATGCCTGGTGAACCGGCTGATGTCAAGGTACTTGCACGAGAGGCAGGACGTCTTAACGCATCGATTGAACCGGCAGTCAGGGCAGGACTAAAGCCGCTTGTGTTTATGCATTATCCGCCGATTTACGGAAATAACGTGAATCTTGATATTCTTGATATTCTGTTCAAATACAACGTGAAGAACTGTTGGTATGGTCATCTTCATGGCAAGGCAATCAAATATGCAGTGAACGGAGAGCGTGAGGGAATTGATTTTCGATTAATTTCTGGTGACTATGTACAGTTTTGTCCTGTAAAGATATTATAATTTGTGAAAAATGCAGAAGTGTAAAAAACAGAAAAATTTTGTGTAGAAAAATTGTTTACATTATGCTATAATAGTAAAGGTATGCACTTATAAATAAATGGAGGATATTAAAAATGAGTTTGAAATCATCAACTAAGGTTGACGTAAATACACAGGAATTGGTTTTTACAGCAGATGCTGATACATTTAATGCTGCTGTTGAGAAGGCTTATCAGCGCCAGAAGAAGAATATTCAGGTTCCTGGCTTCAGAAAGGGTAAGGCTTCAAAAAAGCTTGTTGAAAAGTATTATGGAGAGGGCGTATTCTTTGAGGACGCTATCAACTCACTTATAAATGAAGAAATGCCGGACGCTATCAGAGAATCAGAGCTTGTTCTTGTTGATACTCCAAAGATTGAGGTTATCTCTGTTGACAAGGAAAATGGCGTTGAATACAAGGCAATCTGCATTACAAAGCCGGAAATTACAGTTCCTGAATATAAGGGATTAAAAGCACCGAAAAAGGTCAAGGATATAACTGATGAGGATCTGAATGTTCAGATTGAACAGATCCGTCAGAGAAACGCAAGAATCGTTTCAGTCGATGACAGACCGGCTCAGAATGATGACGAAGTAATTATCGACTTTGAAGGTTTTATGGACGGTGTTGCATTCGAGGGCGGAAAGGCTAACGATTTCCCGCTTAAATTAGGCAGCGGTCAGTTTATCCCAGGCTTTGAGGATCAGATTGTTGGTCACTCGATCGGTGATGAATTTGATGTAAATGTTACATTCCCTGAAGATTATCAGATGGAGGAATATGCCGGAAAACCTGCAACATTTAAGGTTAAGCTTAACGGAATCAATATGACAGAGCTTCCTGAAATTGATGATGATCTTATTAAGGATACAACTGAGTTCGACACAATGGAAGAGTGGAAGAACGATATCAGAACAAAGCTTGAGGCTCAGGCAGAATCAAGAGCGGCAGCTCAGTTTGAAAATTACCTGATGCAGCACATTATTGATACAGCAGAGGGCGTTATCCCTAAGTGTATGTTTGACAGAAGAGTTGACCAGCTTATCAATGACTTTGAGAGAACATTAAAGCAGCAGAGCATGAGCGTTGAGATCTATCTCCAGTACACAGGCATGGATATGGATTCATTCAGAGAAACATTCCGTGACAGAGCAGAAAATGAAGTTAAGCTGAGACTTGCTCTTGAAAAGATTGCTGATCTTGAAAAACTTGAACCAACTGAAGAAGAAATTGACAATGGTCTTAAGGAATCAGCTGAATTTAACAAGGTTTCAGTTGAGGATCTCAAGAAGCTTATCGACATGGATGCTTATGTTACAGATCTTAAGGCTGTCAAGGCTGTTGAATTTGTCAAGGAAAATGCAGTAATTGACAATACAATTGTTCCTGAAAAGGAAGCTGAAAAAACAGAAGAATAAATATTCGTGAATTGCTGACAGAGCAAACGCAATGTCAGCGTATTCTGAATGAGATAAAGGCGAGCTGTCCTTGGTGGCAGCCGCATTTGTCATATAAGAAGTTTTTCCCGGCGGAATGACTTCTGAAAATATATAAAGAGGCGGTATGCCGTGAAAGGGAGAATAGATATGAGTTTGGTACCTTACGTTGTAGAACAGACAAGCCGTGGCGAGCGTTCCTATGATATTTTTTCAAGGCTGTTAAATGACAGAATCATAATGCTTTCCGAAGATGTAAATGATACAACAGCAAGTCTTGTTGTAGCTCAGCTGCTGTATCTTGAGAGCCAGGACCCTGAAAAGGATATCAGCCTTTACATTAACAGTCCAGGTGGTTCTGTAACTGCTGGCCTGGCTATTTATGACACAATGCAGTATATAAAATGTGATGTTTCAACAATCTGCATAGGACTTGCTGCATCAATGGGTGCATTTTTACTTTCATCTGGTGCTAAGGGTAAAAGGCTTGCACTTCCGAATGCTGAAATAATGATTCATCAGCCATTAATTTCAGGTGGACTCCAGGGACAGGCAACAGATATTAAAATCAGAACTGAAAATCTTCTCAAAACCAAGGAAAGACTTAACAGAATACTGAGTGAAAACACTGGAAAAACCTATGACCAGATCTGCCTTGATACAGAAAGAGATAATTTCATGTCTGCTGATGAGGCGCAGGCATACGGTTTGGTTGACAAGGTAATAACCAAGAGATAATTATTGGGAGAGTTTTTATGTCTGAAAAACCAATTAAATTTTGTAATTTCTGTGGAAAAAGTGAAGATAAGGTTCAAAGTATCTTTACAGCCGGAACATCCAATATATGTGATGAATGCGTTGTATACTGTTATGAGCTTCTTATGGGACCTCTTGCAAAGACAAAACAAGGCAAAAAAAATCCGGATTCCAAAAGAAAACCGGACGGTACTAATATAAATCTTCTGACTCCGGCAGAGATTAAGGCAGTACTTGACGAATACGTTGTCGGACAGGATAAGGCAAAGGTTACACTGGCTGTTTCTGTTTATAACCATTATAAGAGAATACTTAGTCAGGATGACGGGGAGGACGTTGAGATACAAAAGAGTAATGTCCTGCTGCTTGGACCGACTGGTGTCGGAAAGACTTTCCTTGCGTCAACTCTTGCGAGAATTCTTGATGTTCCGTTTGCGATAGCTGATGCGACTACTATTACAGAAGCTGGTTATGTTGGCGATGACGTTGAAAATGTACTGCTAAGACTTATTCAGGCTGCCGATTTTAACATTGAAGCGGCAGAACGTGGTATTATATACATTGATGAAATTGATAAAATTGCCAGAAAGTCCGAAAATACTTCCTTGACTCGTGATGTAAGCGGTGAGGGAGTTCAGCAGGCACTGCTGAAAATTATTGAGGGAACTGTTTCGAATGTTCCTCCTCAGGGCGGAAGAAAGCATCCTAATCAGGAATTTATACAGATAAACACCAAAAACATACTTTTTATTTGTGGTGGAGCTTTTGATGGCCTTGAAAAGTCGATTTTAAAACGTGTTAATTCATCTGCGATTGGATTTGGCGCTGAGGTTTCGTCCAAGAAGGAAATGTCAAAAAATATTTTCCATAAGGTTATACCACAGGATCTTGTAAAGTTTGGTATTGTGCCTGAGCTTGTTGGTCGTTTGCCGGTTATAACAGTTTTGGATGAACTTGACGAAGATGCGCTTGTCAATATTCTTACAGAGCCGAAAAATGCACTTTTAAGACAGTACAAGAAGCTGTTTGATTATGATAATATTGACCTTATTGTAGAAAAGGATGCTCTTGTGGAAATTGCCAGAAAGGCTATTGCACAGAAAACTGGTGCAAGAGGTCTCAGAGCAATAATTGAGAATGTTTTGATGGAGTCAATGTTTGAAGCTCCTTCTAACCCTGATATCACCTCAATTACCATAACTGCGAAATGTATTACTGACGGCGAAAAACCGATTATTAAAACACGAAAAAATAAATCTGCGGCGAAAAACGTGGAATAAAAATATAGGGACGCTTTTAAAGCGTCCCTATTCGTTTTCTTATTAGCCGCAAAGCCATTTGTACATTCCAGCATACTGGTTAGCTGAGCTGTTCCATGAGAAGTCTGACTCCATAGCTCGTTTTACGATGCCGTTCCAGCTGTCATTGCGCGTAAAGTATACCGTTTTAGCATAGTTTATTACGTTAAGCATATCGTAAGAATCATAATTTGCAAACGAGAATCCGTTTCCGTAATTTTCAAATTCATTGTACGGAACAACAGTATCCTTTAAGCCGCCAGTTTCACGAACGATCGGAAGTGTTCCGTAGCGCAGTGAGATAAGCTGTGTCAGTCCGCATGGTTCAAAGCGTGACGGAACAAGCATAGCATCGGCAGCAGCGTATAATCTGTGTGCACGCTGTTCGGAGAAAAATATGTTTGCAGATACTCTGTCAGGATACTTCCACTGGAAGTGCTTGAAAAGATTCTCATATCGAGGTTCACCCGTACCGATAACGACAAATTGTGTATTTTCATCACAAATCTGTTCAATTACTCTGTTCACAAGATCAAGACCTTTCTGATCGGTAAGACGGGATATAATGCCGATCATGAACTTTCCCTTGTCCTGCGGAAGTCCAAGCTCTTCCTGTAGTCTGATTTTGTTTTCAGCTTTCTTTTCATGGAAGTTTGAGACATTAAAATGCTCAAAAATGTCGTTATCCGTTTCCGGATTATAGATGTTGTAGTCAATTCCGTTTAAAATGCCTCTCAGCTGGAGATGCCTTGCACGAAGCAGGCCATCAAGTCCTTCACCGTAATATGGCGTCTGAATTTCGTAGGCGTATGTATTGCTGACAGTTGTAATATAGTCGGCATAGACAAGACCACCCTTTAGCATATTTGCATCTTCTTTGTATTCCAGCTTATCCGGAGTGAAAATATTGTCCGGAAGATTTGTAAACTTCTTGAAGGTTTTTATGTCCCATATACCCTGGAACTTGAGATTATGAATGGTCATAATTGTCTTTGTTCCCCAATAGAAAGGATTATCCTTGTAAAGAGTTTTAAGGAACACTGGAATCATGCCTGTCTGCCAGTCGTGACAATGAATGATATCAGGTTTAAAGTCGATAACCGGCATTATCGCAAGAACAGCCTTTGAGAAGAATATAAAGCGTTCAATGTCGTAAAGAGTTGAGCAGTAAGGCTTATCAGTTTTAAAGTAATCCTCATTGTCAACGAAATAATATGTAATTCCGTCATGCTCATACTGCATAATACCAACATGCGGAGAGAAATTCAGTTTTCCCATGTCCATGTAGAAATGGTGTACATATTTAAATTTACTTCTGTATTCCCAAGGGATACATGTATAGCTCGGCATAATAACCCTGACATCAAATTCATTTTTATCAAGCATTTTAGGGAGTGCGCCAACAACATCAGCAAGTCCTCCGGTTTTCATAAACGGAACGCACTCAGAAGCTGCAAACAGAATTTTTTTCATAGGAATGCCCCTCCTTTGATTAAAAAGCTATAGGCAATACATTATAGTTTTGCCTATATACATATTATAATCTTTTATTAACAAACAGTCAATAGAATATCAAAAAATAAAAATACGTTTCAATGAGATTTATGCAATCTGCACTAAAATTAACCCCAAAATTTTTACAAAAGAAATTGAAAAAAATGTTTTAATCGAATAAAGCCAGCTGTGCAGTAATTATATAAAAACACCATGCAGAATTTTTGTTTCTGCATGGTGTCAGTGTCAGCGCACCTTGATAAATTTTATTTTCGGTCAGTTGCCGGAAACTGTTTTGTTTCTGAAAATTGCAATGCTTCCCGGAATATTTGTAATGGTTTCAAAATTCGGGTCGTTTTCGTAATCAGAAGGAGAGAAAGAATCAGAAGAAAGTCTTAGGTCAAGTACAATATATTCGACGTCATTTTTGTATTTTGTCGATTCATACTCATAGATTTCTCTGTGGTCGAAAAGGCTCGGAATCATGAATGTTGTCGCCGCAACAGAAGCGTCCTTAGGAATAAGCGCAAGCGCATTGTCAATGGTTTCAATAGAGCCGCTGTCCCGGTCTGCTTTATATCCCTTGTAAATATCAGCTCTGTAATATGTGTTGCACATGAACATTATTATTGATGATGCCGCCGCCGTTGCAAGAAGCTTTGAACGGAAACCAGGCTTCATATCATTGTAGTTCATGAGCATGATGTACAGCAGGAACGCAGCGCTTCCGTAGGTGTACTGGAAGTTGATGTCGTGCTGGTACTGATAATCAGACATAAGATTGAGAAGAATAAACGGAATAAACAGAATTATTCTTGAAGGCTTCTTTGTCATCAATGGCATAAATGCAATCGGTATGAGCATCTGGAGGATAAATTTAATTTTTTCTTCGTCGAATGACTCATAGATCGTGTAAACCGGATTGAGTATAACTGCCTTTATAACAGTGAAAAGGCTTCCGCTTCCGTCATAGATGAAATTGTCATATCTGTATGACATCGTTCCAAGTCCGTACTTTGACATGAAATATGAAACGACAATGAAGTAAATGACTGAGATTGCAAATACTGCACAGCCCTTTGAAATTCTGCGTCTTGACATTATAAAGTACAGACCAAGCACAGCCGCATAAACAGGAGCATCTTCCTTAACGGCAAGCAGAAGGAATGTGCAGATTATCGTTGGGATCCATTTGTTTTTTTCAAGTGCATATACAAGCCACAGAACAAGCGCTGAAAGAAATTTGTTTTCATGCAGATAGTAGAAACAGCCATTTCCCATTGACGGCATCAGAACATAGCACAGCGCAAAGAGAATCGTTGCATTGTTTGAAAGTTTGTATTTTTTGCATATGAGATAAAGAGGTATAAGACCGCTTGCAATAATGGCAGCTTGACCCATGAGCAGTGTAACTGGAGATGGAAATATGTAGAAGAATGGAAGCAGAAGATAATAAATAGGGGAGAAGTGTACTGCAAAGTGGCTTAAAAGACCATCTCTTTCACAAGTTGTAAGCGGCTGGAATGTTTCTTTCATGTAGTAGAACATTTGAGAAAAGATTCCGAAATCGTAGCATGGAGTCCAGTGTTGCAAATACCTGAATGAGGTAAGAAGTCCGATAAAAAGCGTAAATGCAAGACCCAGAATAAAAATAATTATCAGGGTTGGAATTTTTTTAATTTTAATCTTTATCCAGTCACCAACGCAGTAAAAGCATGCGCCGCCAACGAATATGCAAAGTCCCGCAGCAAAGTAAAACTTGTTGTCCTGCCCGACGGCGTAAGAACTGTAAATAAGCGATACAGCGAGGAGAAGAATTTTGTCAAGCTTGTGATTTCTCAGGATTGTCAGTATTATGAAAGGCAGTGCAAATAAGATAATGTACCAAACAAGCTTGATCTCATTAAAAAATTCAAATGTATTGAATTTGTAATCTGAGGTTATGATTTCATAGCCTGAAACAAATAACCAGGATATGAGTAGTCTGACAATAGTCCCTTCATAGCCTATTTCAACAATTTTTTCTTTTATCTTTTTAATCAGGGATTTTTCAGGCTGCTGCTCCTCAGCTTCGGGCTGACCGCCGTCGGCGTCAGAAGTGTTCTCATCAGCAGGATTATCCGGAGTATTTTCCTGGAAATCAGCTGATTCCGCAGTCACATCGTCACCGGGATTATTAATTATATCGTCCATAATTTTTTCCTTTCTTTTTATTGAATTCTATATCTGCGAGATGTATTCACATCCTTTTAATTTTATCATATTTACATAAATATTGTCAAGGAAATATGAAACATTTTATATGTTCATAATGCAAAGAATAATAGGATATTGTAAACCAATAAAAAACAAAATCATTTTTTCTATTGACTTATCTGTGAATTTGTGATAAAATTAGATTGTTATAATAAATGTTCAGTATAATTTTCGTACAGCGTAGATTTATGCTTGTGTAGCACAGCTGGTAGTGCAGCTCATTCGTAATGAGCAGGTCGCAGGTTCGAGTCCCGTCACAAGCTCCACGCTAAAATCGCCGTAACCTCAGTGTTTACTGGGTTGCGGCGATTTTTTATTGTTGTCTGCAAACTGATTTTTTAGCGTAAAATATCGAAAATAATTAAGGAGTATTTAAAAAATGGGGGTAGTGATGGGGGTAAAAAATAAAATTGTCAAGATAAGTGTAGTCAGGGGAGTGTCCAACCAAGGATACTATAAGAAATCAACAAGACCAAGAGGGAATTCACGTTTAGGGGAATGAAGTCTGAAATTGAAAACAGCAAGATGAAAGCGATTATAGGCAGCCGC
>CAKSJL010000028.1 GCA_934463345.1 uncultured Oscillospiraceae bacterium
CTCTCTCGTTCGACAGCTTTATTATTATATCACCTATCTCCCCTCTTGTCAATTACTTTTTTCGCTTTTTTATCTTTTGCACAATACATCCCCCTTGATTTGAACTTTAACTGTAATTTATGTACAATTAACCTCGCCTTTACATTATATTATCACATATATTCCTTTATTTCACTTCGGATTTATTTCCTTTTTAATGTTGAAAGGACACCGAAGTGTCCTTTTCTCAAACGATTTCCTCGTCTTTATTATCTTTCAGCCTCACAGCCTTGATCTTTGATATCCAGTTATCCTCCGTCAGTAAAACTATAAATTCGTACCCTCCATATTTTACAGACGGTGCTTCATCCTCTTCCGGAATACGCCCCAGCAGATCAACTATAAATGCACTCATTGTATCATAGTTATGTTCGTCCGGAAGTCTTATTCCCAAAGCTTCTTCTGCATCCTCCGGTCTTGTATCGCCCGATATCGTATAAACGTCCTCTGATATCTTTACAATTTCCGCTTTTTCATCGTCATATTCGTCCTGAATATTTCCGACTATTTCCTCCAGAAGATCCTCCATGCTTACTATTCCGGCAGTACCGCCGTATTCATCAACAACAACAGCAAGCTGTGATTTCCTTTTGGTCATATCCTCAAATGCATCCGCACATTTGCATGTCTCAGGAACATACATGACCTTTCTCATAAACTGCCTTACAGTAAAATCCTCTGAATGCTCACAGCCAACCAGACAAAGCAGATCCTTGACATTTATTATCCCGATTATGCTGTCAACAGTTTCCTCATATACAGGTATTCTTGAGTATCCCTCATTGATGGCAAGATACACAATATCGCCTATCTTTGATTCGACATCAGCGGCACATATATCCTTTCTGTGCGTCATAACCTCTGATACGACTGAATCGCCGAACTCGAAGATATTATTTATCATTTCACGCTGGCTTTCTTCTATAACTCCCGTTTCGTTTCCGGCGTCAACCATCATCATGATTTCCTCTTCGGTCACGACGTCCTTTCCGGAATTTATAGGAACTCTGAAAATAAAGCATAACAATGCCGCAACGCCATAGCTCAGCGCACTGAACGGCGACATGACTATCATAAGTATTTTTACTGCCCCCACCGTTTTTACAGCAAATGTCTCATAATTTTTGCTTACCAGCTTTTTCGGAAGTATTTCCGTAACGGACGTTATTCCGATACAGACGCATGCAACAGCAACCGCACCTGCAAGCACTCCACCTTTGTCAAATTCAGAACAGAATACAAAAATAACCGCAAGGACTGCTATAAGTATTGTAAAAACCGTTCTTGCCGTTGAAAAAGTTATTATAAGTCTGCTTGGATTTTCAAGCAGTCCTGCCAGCCGGCGATACTTTTTATTCTTTTCTGCTTCTGTTTTAATCTTTGAATCGTTTACCTCAATATCTGCACATTCACACGCTGCATAAAAGCATTTCACCAACGAAAAAACAATCAGCAGAAAAAGATAAATATATTGGCTCCCGTCAGAATCCATCTCACTCTCCGTATCTGCACTCATGCAGAGCCGTTCTTTCCGGCAGAACGACACGCCGAATTAAAGCAACACCGCAAAAATATCCGCAGCGTCAGCCGTAATCATTATATAATACATATTACTTTTTGTCAAGCACCTGAAACTCTTGACTTATGACGTAAAAAAGTGTATACTAACTGTATTAGTCGATGCGGTACACTATTTCTGTGCCGCACTGCAGCGGTGAAACATGCAAAGGAGGCGGCAATATGTTTGATATTGATCTTCAGAGCAGAACGCCCATATATGAGCAGCTTTACAAAAAAACCGTTGAACTTATAATAAAGGGAATCCTGAAAGAAAATGACCAGCTTCCCAGCGTACGAAGTCTTGCAAAGGAGCTTGGCGTAAACCCAAACACAGTTGCAAAGGCTTATCAAGAACTTGAACGAAACGGGATCATTTATTCTGTTTCAGGAAGAGGAAGCTTTATTGCCAGTGCAAAGGATTCATCAGTCAAGGATTATATTCTGTCGGATTTTGACGAAAAAGCTGCCGAGGCGCTTAAAATCGGAATTTCAAAGGAAGAACTCAAACAGAGAATAGAGGGACTTGATTATGATTGAACTGAAAGATACAACAAAGCAGTTTGACGATTTCAGAGTGCTTGACAAAATAAATCTTACAATACCTAAAGGAACTGCATTCGGACTTTTAGGCTCAAACGGCGCCGGAAAATCAACAATACTGCGTCTTATAGCCGGTATATACTCTCCTGACGAAGGTGAGGTCACTGCCGATGGAATGAAGATTTATGATGAACCCAAGGTAAAGGAAAGAATTTTTTTCATAAATGATGAAACGATTCAGTTTATGCCATATACACTGGAGGAACTGAAAAATTACTACAAATGCTTTTATCCAAATTTCTCTGACGATCTTTTTGAAAAACTGCGAACCACCATCGACCTGCCGCTTAAAAAGAAAATGAGCACATTTTCAAAGGGCATGAAGCGGCAGGCAATCGTTATAACGGCTCTTTCCTGTCAGACGGACTATCTGCTTCTTGACGAGGCCTTTGACGGACTTGACCCTACAATGAGGATTATAGTAAAGAGAATGCTTGTTGACGCAATGATTGACAGGGAGCTTACAGCCGTTATCTCCTCTCACAACTTAAAGGAGATAAACGAAGTCTGTGACAGCGCTACTCTGCTTCATCAGGGGAAAATTGTATTTTCAAAGGAACTTGACAGCATAAAGGGCAGCATTCATAAGATACAGGCTGTTTTCAAAACCGCTGACTCCTCTATGCCGCAGTTCTATTCAAGAGAGGAACTTTCCGGAACAGGCATTGACATTCTGCATTTTGAGAAAAATCAAAGCGTTTATCACATGATAGCCAAAGGGGATATTGAGGACATTAAAAACAGGCTCAGGCAGAAAAATCCGCTTGTGCTTGATATTCTGCCTCTTTCGCTTGAAGAAATATTTATTTATGAAATGGAGGCGCTGGGTTATGACTTTAACGCAATTGAAGCCTGACAGCAGCAGATTCTTTACAAATTTTCGTTTAACGGTTAAAAAAAGCAGAAAAATACTTATATTTGTTTCTGTTCTCCAGCTGCTGGGGTTCCCTCTGCTTTCAACCGTTTTTGTTGCATACTTTGCAGGTGCTCAGAAAAAAAATTATATCTCCATATCTGCCTTTATTATGATCGCTTTTTTCTGTATAGCCGCAGCGGTCATGTGCGGAATATTCATAGCCGTAACAAATTTCAGCTATCTCCACAAAAAATCACAGGTCGATATGGTATGCTCCCTGCCTATAAAGAAAAAATACAAGTTTTTAAGCGATTTTCTCGCCGGACTTGCCGTTTATATCCTCCCCTACATAGCAGCCTGCATATTGAGTTGCCTGATTTTTTCCGGAGGCGTACTGTGTATAGATTCAATGAATCTGCGCCTTTATGACAATTCGCTTTTTATTATGATAATACAGTTGGAAACTGCCGGTCTGCTTATAATGACGATGCTGTACACCCTTTCTGTATTTGTCCTGTGTTGCTGCGGAACTCTTTTTGAAAGCATCATGAACATTTTCATGATAAACGGTCTTATTCCGGGAGGGATCGGAGTTGTTTCCGCAATGCTGTTTGCCGGTCTTTACGGTGTCCCGGTATTTGAAACCGTTGTGCCGTTCCTGGGATACACAAGCCCGCTCGGAGCTATGATATATCTGCTGAGAACTATGGAAAACACCCAATTCAACAGCTCAAAGCAATGCCTTGACGGCGCAGTTTTTGCTAAGTGGTCGCTTATGTTTCTGTTATTCACATTTATATATTTTCTTCTTTCAGCCTTCCTCTACAAAAAAAGAAAAGCTGAGGACGTTTCAAAGCCTTATGTATTCAAGCTGCTTTACTATATTCTGATAACCACTATAACAATGGCAATTTCCCTTTTCACAAAATTCGACATATCTACGCTCATTCCGGTAATAATCTTCTCAATAATAATCTATATGATATTTGAGGTCATCACCAACAGGGGTTTTAAAAAAATTTACAAATCATTTATAAGATATGGCGTAACAATGCTTGCAATTCTGATCATATGCGTTACCGCTTCTGCTACCCATGGTTTCGGCGTTGAGGGAAAGACCTACTCTCCGAATTCAATAAAAAGCGTCGAGATCAGCTACTGCGGAATAGACGGTATAATGAATTACTGGACTGAAAATGAAGCCTACTATTCATCATATGTTTCAAGTTCGCTTGATAAAATGCTGGTATATACGGATAAATCGGTCATCGAAAAAATAAATGATATTCAGAAACAGACTATAGACACATACCGCAGCAACAATTACGACATGTCATCAGGAGTTCTGCTCACAGTTTATGAAGACTCAGACCTGTATGAGACTGACGACATGACAGATACTCCTCTTTATGATATAACTTTCAGGTACAACCTGAAATCCGGTGGCTCAACCACCAGAAACTATACGCTCAGCTTTAACCAGTTAAAACAGCTTTTCGATCTCGATGATACCGAACAGGTAGCAAATTATCGTTCAGAACTTTTGTTAGAGCGTATCAGCAATATAGAATACACGAGCTCAGAAAAAAAGAAAATCACATACATCCTTGATTATTCCAGACTAAAAGCTGATTATGACAATACAATTTCCACTACTCTTTCTGTTTCAGAGGCTCATGAGCTTGCCGAGTGCTACAGACAGGATTATCTTGATGCCGACCAGAATCAGCTTCTGACTTCAAGAGTCACATACTATATTTCAAGCGATATTCCTGTAAGGGAATGCTTCACAAGAACGCTTGATTTCATCAGATCGCATACAACACAGGACGCAGAGCCACAAGCCACATTAAACGGTATCCTGATTCCTCCGAACGACAGCATCAGTATGTGCAGGAATGACATTACTGCAACATTTTCAAATATTTATATCACCTATGAAAATTCATGCACCCTCACAGATGCACAGACCAGAGATATTCTTGAAATATCATCTGCAAATTATTATTCAGAGGATAACTGCTATGTAATGAAGCTTGACGGCGTTTACTATGCAGTCCTGCCGGAATATCAGGACATTGCCGACAGCATTTATAATTCACAATCATAAGGCAGTGCTACAGCAGTAATCATACAGCTTTGCCTTAAAACTTAAAAGGACAGACTCTCATCTGAAAGTCTGTCCTATTTTTTCGCCCATTTTAACTATTGTTTCATATCCGTCAGCCGTATTTTTCAGAATATCTTCATCCGGAACAACCGTATTCTCTCTGAAAAGCAGAACTATTGTCGAGCCGCCGAATTCAAACATTCCCTTTTCCTGTCCACGTCTGATTTTTCCAATGCCATGGTGATTGACAATCCGTCCGACCATCATAGCTCCGACTTCGACCTGAACAACGTCACCGAAATTCTCAGTATGAAGCACAGACGCTTCCCTGGTATTCTCTCTGTAAATATCAGCTGCTTTCAGCGCAATCGGATTTACGGTATGATAAACACCTTTAATATGATAATTTTTAGACTTACTGCCGCTGTCAATATAGACGTATCTATGATAATCATCAACCTCAAGTCTGAATATCATACACCATCCGCCGCTGTAACTTTCTGCAAGCTTATTCGACCTCAGCAGAGACCCAACGCTGTAAAAAGAATTTTTTATGCTGAAAACACTGTTTCCATCTATCGGGTATATGCTCAGCTTTGAATCACATGGACTTACAAGATGTTCCGGATCCATGTCGACCGGTCTGCATTCCGGTCTGACTTTTCTTGTAAAGAAATCATTGTAAGAGCTGTAGGAAGCCGGTTCATATTCGCTTAAATCTATTCCTGCCTTTTTTATAAACGGAACAATTATAAACTGTGATACACGACTGTCACAGAACTTTCCTGCCGTTTCTGATACGATTCTGGATGTCAGAGGCTTTAAAAACGCTCTGCCGGCAGCTGAACCGTAAAGCAGATCAAGAAGAACCTGCTGACTGTCCTTTTTTCTTATAATTTTTCCGTTCCTGTCTTTGTAAGCCTTTATCATTTTGAACTCTTCACCTTATAAATCAGCCATATCAGCTCAAGTGTACCCACTCCGATAAATATCAGCATCGTTTTCATCTTCGGCTTTTTCAGCTTAAAGCGTGTTATAAACGCAATTCCGATAGCAAGCAGAAGAAACGTATATACGTCCGGGAATATGACTCCTATATCTCTTCTGAAACTGTAGAAAAGAGGGAGTATCAGCGCAACGCTCGTAACAGGCAGTCCTTCATATTCACGCCTTACCTCGCTCGTTCTTGCCTGCCTTGATTCTTCCATAACGTTGAAATACGCAAGACGTATAACAGCGGCAAGAGTAAAGAATATCATAACTGCAATATGATAAAACTGTTTCATGCCGATCGAATAGCCTATTGCCGCCGGAAGAAACCCGAAGCAGATCAGATCGCACAGCGAGTCAATCTGTATTCCGAACCGCTTTTCATCATCCGTTCTTTTTCTGGTTCTTGCGACCTTTCCGTCAAACATGTCGCATAAGCCGGAGATCATCAGCGCTATCACAGCCATCGTTATGTGTCTGCCACCCATTGCAAGATAAATTCCTGTAAGCGATGATGCAAGACCTATATATGTAAGTATAACCGTATAGTTGTAAAAACCAATCATACTGCTTCTCCTCATGAATTTGTGAGGCGCTGAAAACAGCATCCTCTTTTATAATTATATCAGAATTCACACTCTGATTCAAGCTAATAAAACAAGTTTATTTATGATACTTTCCGTTTGAATTTATCTGAAAAGCCCTATAAATCTGCTCGGCAAGCATGACCCTTGCAAGCTGGTGCGGAAAAGTCATTTCCGACATAGAAAGCCGTATATCCGCTGATTTTTTTACCTCGTCAGAAAGTCCGAACGAACTGCCGATAACAAAGGTAACATGACTTCCTCCCTCTGCCGCAGCACTGCTTATTCTCTGCGCAAAACCAACGCTTGAAAAGCTTTTTCCTTCAATGCACATAGCAAATACACTTCCCCTGCATTCTTTAAGAATCGCCTTTCCCTCAGTTTCAAGCGCCTTTGCAATTTCCTTTTCAGACGGTGAATCAGAAAGCCTTGATTCGCTTATCTCGCAAAGCTGAAAGCTGCAAAAACGTCTGAGTCTTTTTTCATACTCTGCAAATGCCTCACGAAGATAACTCTCTTTCAGTCCCCCGACTGCAACAATTCTCACATTTATCATCAGAACACCGCCATTTCGCCCTTCGTTTCGACTGGTGCAACGCTCAGTATGTAATCGCTGTTTCTTTTAAAACCGGAAAGCTCGCTTAAAACTGTTTTCTCGGCAAGCTCCGGAGTGTTGTTTTCCTGGCTTAAATGTCCAAGAATTATTCTTGTTGTCCCGCTCATAATAAGTTTTTTTACCTGTCTGGCACAGCAGCTGTTTGAAAGGTGTCCGCTGTCCGACATGATCCTGTCCTTAAGATAATACGGATAAGGTCCGCTTTCAAGCATTTCCGGATCATAATTTGCTTCCAGCAGAACAAGATCACATCCAAGGATATTACTGTCAACCGTTTCTGTAATGCATCCTAAATCTGTGCATACTGCGCAGCGCCTTCCATCCTCAAAGCAAACGCTGTAACCGCAGCTTCTGATCGTATCATGCGGAGTATCAAAACATTTCACTTCCATTCCGGCAATCGCCGCAGGAGCGTCAAGCTCATATATTTCCGAACATGGTGATATCATATCCCTGCTTACAAGCTCATTGAGTGTTTCACGCTGTCCGAAAACCGGTATGCCAGTTTTAGCTGTAAAGACCTTAAGTCCCTTGACATGGTCGCCATGCGAATGAGTTATAAAAATTCCCTTTACGGCTTTTATGTCGATGTCATTTGAATCCAAAGCCATGCACAGTCTTTTGAATGATGCCCCGGCATCTATCAGTATCCCACCGGAGGAGTCGCCGAGAAACGAAGAATTGCCCTTGCTTGAACTGAATAAAGGATATATCCTTGCCATTATCTTTCCTTTCCTGCTGTATAGACGAATATACGGACAGACATCCCTGCCTGTCCGTTATATGAATAAGCCATGGCTTACAATGCCTTCTTTACTGATGCCCCCGGAAAGCTCTTCTTAACAATATCTGCACCGAGAAGCTGCAATTTTTTGTCCAGATTGTCATAACCTCTCTCAATGTGGTGTATATCCTCAACCTCAGTAACGCCTGCCGCAGCAAGACCGGCAATGATAAGCGCAGCTCCTGCCCTTAAATCACACGCCTTTACAGGTGCACCCTGAAGATGTCCTGTACCCTCGATAACGGCAACCTTTCCGTCAACGGAAATATCTGCGCCCATCCTTCTCAGCTCGTCAACATATCTGAAACGCTGTTCCCAGACACCCTCTGTTATGATACTCGTTCCCTCCGCAAGAGTAAGCAGTGTCGCCATCTGCGGCTGCATATCGGTAGGGAAGCCAGGATGCGGCATAGTTTTTATATTTGTCTTGACAAGCGGTCCGTCAACCCAGACTCTGACGCTGTCATCAAATTCCTCAATATTGACGCCTATCTTTTCAAGCTTGTTTGTAATGGATTCGAGATGCTTTGGTATAACATTTTTTACAAGCACATCTCCGCCGGTAGCAGCAGCTGCAACCATAAATGTTCCTGCTTCGATCTGGTCAGGAATAACGGAATAGGTAGTACCTCTCAGGTAATCAACGCCTCTGATTTTTATAACATCCGTTCCTGCGCCCATGATATCAGCGCCCATGGAATTAAGGAAGTTTGCAAGATCAACAATGTGCGGTTCCTTTGCCGCATTTTCAATAACGCTCAACCCCTTTGCCTTTACAGCAGCAAGCATTGCGTTCATTGTTGCACCGACTGAAACAACATCAAGATATATCTGGTTTCCTCGAAGATTATCAGCTGTAACATCAACCATGCCATGATCTATGTTGCATTTTGCACCAAGAGCGCTGAATGCTTTTATATGCTGATCTATAGGTCTGTCGCCGAGCGGACATCCTCCCGGCATTGAAACTCTTGCCTTATGAAATTTTCCCAGAAGTGCGCCGAGGAAATAGTATGACGCTCTCATCTGTCTTGCGCTCTCATAAGGAACACAATAATTCATAATTGTTGTAGGATCAATTCTGAACGTATTTCTTGCAATAGTCTGAACGCTTGCACCCATTTCGTAAAGAATGCGCAGACTTATTGAAACATCGCTTATATCGGGTACATTTTCAAGTATACATGGCTCATCGGATAATATCACAGCCGGGATTATTCCCACTGCTGCATTTTTCGCCCCGCTTATTTCAACCTCACCATGCAGGCGGCGGCCGCCTTTAACTACAAATTTTTCCAAGATATTCTCTCCTTGAGACATTTCCCTTATGTATTCATCGGAAACATCTTTTTCTTTTTTCTCACCATTAGTATAGTCTTTTCAGGTGAAATTATCCTTATATCTGTTTATTTTAAAATATGCCTGCACATATTTTGCAAAAACAGATCCCCATAATCATTATTTATAATCGCTCATATAGAACTTAACAGCTTCTCCGTTATACTTTTCAACGGAAATTTTTTCAATAACAACATCTTCTTTTGGTTTGTCATTTCCATCTGTTGCGGTATTCTGGATATCAAAAATTATATCAAGTCCGTCAAATACCTGTCCGAATATGGTATATCCGCCGTCCAGCCAGGGAGCGCCGCCGATTTTTGTATACAGCTTTTTAACATCATCGCTCATCGAAATGCCGTAACCGGCTGTAAGCTGGTCAAGTGAAGCGTTGTCATACGTCTGACCGGTAACTATATAAAACTGGCTTCCGTCCGTACTTGTGCTTCCGCTGTTTGCATAAGCAACTGCTCCAGCAACATGGCTGAGTTTGTCCGATGTTCCGCCGTCAAATTTTTTTCCCCATAAGGATTCTCCGCCTGTTCCGTTGCCAAGTGGATCTCCTCCCTGAATCATAAAATCCTTTATGACTCTGTGGAAAATAAGACCGTCATAATATCCCTTGTCAGCAAGACCCTTGAAATTCTCAACGCCCTTTTCTGCTTCCTCAGGGAAAAGCTTTATCTTTACATCGCCGTAACCCTTTATTGTCATGACGATAATATCCTCGCCCTGCTCAGGAGGGGTGAAGTTTACAATATCCAGCGATGAATCAGAATTACCGCTTGAATTACCGCTTTCTGATGAAGCCTCTGATGATGAACTGCTCTTTGAGGAGCTTTCTTCATCTCCGCAGCCTGTCAGCATTACTGCCAGCATTGTGATACTCATTGCCGCAGCCGCAATTTTCTTTAATTTAATCATATATAAACACCTCGGATTAATTCTATATAACTTTACCATTATACCCTAATTATAATAATTTGTAAAGTATATCGGACATCTGATTTTTATTATTAGGATGTTTTCAATTAATTGCACTATATTTTCAACCTCAGCAATGTGCATTTCACACAAAACTTTCGTTCTGAATATGTGTAATCGCTGGTTATAAGAACATAACCTGCCGTACACATCGACTTTTAGCGAATAATCCGCTAAAACATATTTAAGACAATACTGCATAATTATTGTCATACAGATGCGCAACCAGATTTTTTATCAGATCACATTAAAAAATTACAGTCATACTGAAATATGTCAAGAAATCTTCAGGCAGATGTGCGGCAAAGGGGGGTCAGCCGCTAATTGTGCGGTGTAGCCGAACTTATTTTTTCCGATCCGTTCTGCCCAGAATATAATCAACGGAAACATCATGAAAATCAGCAAGTTTTATAAGAACAGCTGTCGGGATATCTATATCTCCACGCTCATAATTGCTGTATACTCTCTGACTGCAGTGAAGAATTTCAGCCAGCTGGGTCTGTGTCATATCCTTATCTTCACGCAAATCACGAATTCTTCTGTACAAAAAACCACCTCTGGTTTATTATATATTAAGGAAATAAAGCATACTCATTTTTAGCGGATAATTCGCTAAGAGAAGAAAGAAGGAACAAATGAAATTAGGTACAAAAGTAATACTGCTCATACAATCTGACGATTTAAAAATAATATGCAAAGTTTTAAAATGTTACTGGTCGTACAATAACATGGTAAATCAGCATCCCAAAATATTTTCTGAAATTACAGACAAAACCGATAATGCTCAAATAGAAAAGCTTTTAAATAGTCTGAGCAAAGATTACAGCAATATGTGACTGTTTGCCGAACTGCATTAAGTAATAAATTCCACGCTTGATTCATATGCTTTAAGGACAACTACAAGCTTTGAAGGAGTTAGAGAATTTATGAAAGGACTGACAACAAAACAGGCGGAAAAGCTGCTTGAAAAATACGGTGAAAATGTTATTGAAAGCAAAAAAAGCAGCGGCGCACTCAAAATATTTGCAGGACAGTTCAAAGATGTTATGGTTATGATTCTTCTTGCCGCAACAGTTATATCTGTCTTTCTCGGAGAAATTTCTGATGCCGTCACAATTATTGTTATTGTGCTGCTGAATGCTATCCTGGGCTTTATACAGGAATACCGGACTGAAAAGACTCTCGAAGCGCTCCGCAGCATGACAGCTCCGACCGCCAGGGTACTTCGTGACGAAAAAAAACAAACGATTCCGGCAGCTCACACAGTTCCGGGAGATATCGTCTTTCTTGCAACCGGCGACAGAGTTCCGGCAGATTGCGTACTGCTCGACTCAAACAGCCTTTTTGCGGACGAATCAATGCTGACCGGAGAGTCTGAACCGGTTTTAAAAAACGCCGGCTCTGAATCGGACAGAGACAACTCCTTAAACCGCAGCTGCATTGCATACTCAGGAACAGTCATAACAGCAGGAAATGGCTACGGACTTGTTATTGCAACAGGAAAGCGTTCACAGATGGGCAATATCTCTTCCATGATAAACGAAACAGAAACCGGACAGACTCCGCTGCAAAAACGTCTCGGCGAGCTTGGAAAGGTAGTCGCATTTATATGCATAGCTGTCTGCTTTGTAGTTTTCGGTGCAGGCGTACTGAGAGGCGAACCGGTCTTTGACATGCTGATGACCGGCATAACCATTGCAATTGCTGCAATTCCGGAGGGGCTGCCGGCAACAGTTACGATTGCACTGGCTCTTGCGGTAAACAGAATGCTGAAACAGAAAGCTCTTGTAAACCGGCTTCACTCTGTTGAAACGCTTGGATGTACGTCTGTCATCTGCTCTGACAAAACCGGAACGATAACGGAAAACAAGATGACCGTAAAGCATATTTTCGCTGACGGAAAGGAATTTGACGTAACAGGAAACGGATACAGAATAAGCGGAGAGATCCGTCTGGGGGAAGCACGAATTAATCCTAAATCGTCCGAGCCGCTTGAAGAGCTTTTTAAATGCGCAGTTTACTGCTCAACAGCCGAGATCAGCACAAACAGTCCTGTAAACATGCGCAGCAGGGGAGCGGTCAGCGGAAACGGAGAATGGCATATAAGCGGAAATCCGACAGAAGCAGCTCTCCTGATTGCTGCGGCAAAAGGTGGAATAACACGTCAGAACGTCGAAAACATTACAAAAATCTCAGAGATCCCATTTGACAGCCGTACAAAGCTTATGTCCGTTACAATGCAGAAAGCGTCCGGCGAAAGAGTTGAATACATAAAAGGCGCTCCGGATATACTGCTGAAAAAGTGCGGATTTGTCATGATGTCGGATTCAGTACTTCCGCTTTCAATGTCTGTAAGAAAAAAAACAGAAGAACAGATTGCGTCTTTTTCATCAAGAGCGCTGAGAGTTCTCGCACTCGCAAAGAAGGACACCGGCGGAAGCATTGTTTTTCTTGGGCTTGCCGCAATGCAGGATCCGCCTCGTGAAGAAGCCAAAACTGCAATAAGAAAATGCTTTGGCGCAGGAATCCGGACGGTTATGATAACCGGTGATCACAAGGACACCGCAGCAGCTGTTGCTGCACAGGCAGGACTTCTCAGAAACAAAAAGGCTGTAACCGGAGCAGAGCTTGACCGTATGTCTGACAGTGAACTTGACCGTCGGCTGGATGAATTCAGCGTTTTCGCAAGAGTCAATCCTTCCCATAAGCTCCGGCTTGTAAAGGCATATAAAAGAAAGGGTCACATTGTCACCATGACAGGTGACGGAGTTAACGATGCTCCTGCTGTCAAGGCTGCGGATGTCGGCGTTTCAATGGGTATAACAGGAACTGATGTCACAAAACAGGCTGCCGACGTTATTCTTCTGGATGATAATTTTGCAACGCTTGTAAATGCTGTTGAACAGGGCAGGGGAATATATGCAAATATAAGGAAATTTGTAAGATACCTGCTTTCCTGCAACATCGGCGAGGTTATAACGATGTTTTTAAGCATACTTATGGGACTTCCGATAGTTCTGCTCCCGACTCAGCTTCTGCTTGTAAACCTTGTAACAGACGGACTCCCGGCAATTGCTCTTGGGATGGAACCATGCGAAAAGGAAGCTATGAAAAGAAAACCGAGAAAGCCGGATGAAAGCTTCTTCTCGGACGGTCTTTTATTCAAGATTATTTTCAGAGGAATTCTTATAGGACTATGTACGCTTGCATGCTTTACTGTTCTTCTTAAAAACGGATGCGGTATTGACGCCGCAAGAACAGGTGCGCTCACAACTCTCATAATGTCTCAGCTTGTGCATGTTTTTGAATGCAAATCTGAAACAAAAAGCATTTTCGGCATAAACTATTTTAACAATCTTAAACTTATAGCGGCAGTTCTTGTATCTGTTGCCGTTCTTGCAGCAGCAATTTATGTTCCTGCGGCAGCTGCCGTATTCTCAACTGTTGCTCTTGGAAAAAAAGAATTTCTGATTTCTCTGGGATTCTCTGTTGCCGTACCGTTTCTGTCAGGCATTGTACATTCCTTCGGAAGAAAAAAGTCCGGCTTGTGATTGACAAAATCAATGCGGCTGAGTATAATATATTAAGGTGAAGCAAATAAAGCTTGCTGAAATTTGATTGCCGTATTTTTACTATTTTTAGCTTTGATTATGAACGAAACGGCGATCAATAAACTGTTCAGTTGAGCAGTATTATACAGACGTAGCAGTCAGAGTAACAGGAACATTTTTCTCCCAGAGAGCGCCGCAGTGCTGTGAGCAGCGCAGAAAATCACCTGCGAAGTGCGGCTGTCAGTCCAGGGCAGGAACATCAGCGTTTTAGACGTTGTCAGTATTGCTCTGCGCATTTCCTGCGTTAAAGGATTTTTGAGAAACAAAACGGAGTGGAACCGCGGATATATTCGCCTCCGGCCCTTATCATTTCAGGGTCGGGGGCATTTTTTGTAAGAAGGTGATAATTTGTTCAAAAAACTTCGTGAGGACATTGCTCTTGTAAAGGAACGTGACCCGGCAGCAAGAAGCTCATTTGAAATATGGCTTACCTATTCAGGACTTCATGCCGTTCACAGCTACCGCAGGGCACACTGGTTCTATAAGCATAAGATGTTTACGATTGCAAGAATTATTTCCCAGCTTGCACGATTCAGAACAGGGATTGAAATACACCCCGGAGCAACGATTGGAAAAGGACTCTTTATAGACCATGGAATGGGAGTGGTCATCGGCGAAACTGCCGAAATCGGCGATAACTGCCTTATATATCAGGGCGTTACGCTCGGAGGAACTGGCAAGGATAAGGGAAAGCGCCACCCGACGCTCGGCAACAACGTCATGGTCGGGGCTGGAGCAAAGGTATTAGGCCCATTTAAAATAGGGGATAACGTAAAAATCGCCGCAGGCTCTGTTGTTCTTGAGGAAATTCCCGATAACTGCACTGCCGCAGGCGTTCCGGCAAGAATAGTCAGAAACAAAGGACAAAAAGTACCTGTATGTCGTGAGCTTGACCAGATTCATATTCCTGATCCGGTTGCTCAGGAAATGTGTGCCATAGAGCATAAGATTGAAAAGCTGAGGAAAAGACTCGATGAGCTTGAAAAGGATACAAATACCTAAAATACACATAGGAATGAGAATATGGAAAACCGTCCTTGCGGTTTTCATCTGTGCCGTTATGGGCATGATATTTGATATACACCCCTTTTACAGTATGATTGCAGCCGTCCTGTGCATGCAGGCAACAACAAGCGAAAGCATAAAAAAGGGAATAGTAAGATGCATTGGAACTCTCATAGGCGGACTTGCGGCTGTTCTCATTCTGCTTGTTATAGATTTCACGCCGCTTGTTCCGTTCTCATTTTTCTATTATGTACTGATAAGTCTTTGCATCGCTCCCGTTATATATCTTACAGTAATGATAAATCGTGAAGCAAGCGCATTTATAGCCTGCGTTGTATTTTTGAGCATCGTTTTGTCGCATTATGAAGCGGAAAATCACTATCTTTTCGCTCTTCAGCGAATGCTTGAAACGATTGCGGGAATACTCACAGCAGTACTTATAAATAAATTTATAAGAAATCCGGAAAAACACAAAAAATCCGAAAGCGAGGAATCCGAAAATGAAAATATATAATACTCTTACCGGAAAAAAAGAAGAATTTGTGCCAATAAATGAAGGAAAAGCAGGAATATATGTCTGCGGTCCGACAGTCTACAACTATATCCACATAGGAAATGCACGCCCGATATGTGTTTTTGACGTTTTCAGACGTTATCTTGAATTCAGAGGATATGAAGTCAAATTCATTCAGAATTATACTGACGTAAACGACAAAATAATAAAACAGGCTGAAAAGGAAGGCTCAACTCCTGAGGAAACTGCACTGAAATACATTGGAGAGTATGAAAAGGACGCAAGGGGACTTAACGTTCGTCCGGCTGATGTTCACCCGAAAGTTTCCCTATACATGGATAAGATCATCGACATGATAGAAACATTGGTTGAAAAGGGATATGCTTACGAGTCAAACGGCGATGTATATTACCGGACAAGAAAATTCAAAGGCTACGGAAAGCTTTCAAAACAATCGCTTGATGACCTTATTGCAGGCGCAAGAGTAGAAGTCAGCGACATAAAGGAAGATCCGCTTGATTTTGCGCTCTGGAAATCCGCAGGCGAGGATGAACAGCACTGGGATTCTCCATGGGGAAAGGGACGTCCGGGCTGGCACATTGAATGCTCCGCCATGGCAAAGGACTGTATAGGCGATACCATAGATATTCACTGCGGCGGAAAGGATCTTGTTTTCCCTCATCATGAAAACGAAATTGCGCAGTCAGAAGCGGCAACCGGAAAAACGTTTGCAAACTACTGGATGCACAACGGACACATTAACATTGACAACAAAAAAATGTCAAAGTCCGCAAATAACTTCTTCCTTACAAGAGATGTTGCCGAAAAATATGGCTACGAAACTATTCGTTACCTTATGATACAGGCTCATTACAGAATGCCGATGAACTATACCGCAGACCTGCTTGATTCCTGCAAGGCTTCGCTCGAAAGACTCTATAACTGCCGCAACGGACTTGACAGAGCTATTGCCGCAGCAAAAAGCGGTGAAGTTTCCGCACAGGCTCACGAAGGCTTTGAAAAGAGAAAAGCACAGTTTATAGAAGCAATGGACGACGACCTCAACACAGCAGACGGTCTTACGGCTGTCTTTGAGCTTGTTCGTGATTTAAACACGATGTCAGCGGACAACAGCACATCCAGAGAACAGCTTGAAGAGGGCGCAGAGATTTTTGATACGCTTACAGGCGTTCTGGGACTTCTCTACAACAGAGATAAAAGCGAAGAGATCCCTCAGGAAGTAAAAGAGCTTGTTGCAAAAAGAGCAGATGCCAGAAAGGCAAAGGATTTCGCTCTTGCAGACAAAATAAGAGACGAAATTGCAGCTCTGGGTTATACAGTAAAGGAAACAAGACAGGGAACAGAAATAACCAAGGTGAATTGAGGACAGAATGCTTAGCAGAAGATTTAGATTTATACTGATGGGACTTGTCGCAGTGTCGGCATTCAGCTTTGCTGCGGTTTCATGCGTTAACTTCATGGAACAGAACAGCGACAGCTATATTGATATGCAGAATCTTGAACTTGTCCAGAAAGAAACGCCTGATGACAGTGCGCCTGTTGCCGTTATAAAAACCTCAATGGGGGAGATAAAGGCTGTCTTATATCCGGAATATGCTCCAAAAGCAGTCGAAAATTTCACGAAACTTGCCGAGGACGGTTATTATGACAACACCTACGTTTTCAAGTCGGAACCGGGAATATACTTTGGTGCCGGAAGTCCTGAAAAGGACGGTAGTCTTGGAGATAAACAGGGTAAAACAAACGAAAACATTGAACAGGAAATACATCAGAATCTGTGGCCTTTCAAGGGCGCTCTGTGCAGTACTGTAACGGGACAGGAAAAGGGTTTCTTTAAAAATCTCAGCGGAAAAGCAAAGAAATTAAACGGAAGCCGTTTTGCCGTACTCAACAGCGTTGAATTCACAGACGATTTCAAAAGCGAGCTGCTCGGCACTTCAAAGGACAATACGACTATTGCAGACGCTTTTATTGAACTTGGCGGCGTTCCGAATCTTTCCCAGAAAATTACGATATTTGGTCAGACCTATGAAGGCTTTGACATAATTGACAAACTCACAGGTCTTGAAACAGACGGTGATTCAAAAGTACCCGTTGATGATGTAATGATAGAAACTGTAGATATCTCAACCTACGGTGAAGAAAAGCCACAGGATAATGAGAACCTGTCCACATAGGAAATT
Organism: uncultured Oscillospiraceae bacterium; assembly: GCA_934463345.1. Lineage (GTDB taxonomy): Bacteria > Bacillota > Clostridia > Oscillospirales > Ruminococcaceae > Porcipelethomonas. Next base: position 17,796 of record CAKSJL010000028.1, read on the forward strand.
CCGCACAAAATTTCTATGTGAACAGATTCTAAAACCAAACCGACATAAACCAAAGGTTTCGCCAGCTAAAAACTGACGAAACCTTTTTAGAACCCTTCTTCACAAGGTATGTGTGCGGATTTCCAAGCACAATTTTTAACGCAGTATGCGAAAAAATTTGCTGGAAAGACGTGCGCATACGCTTGTGAAGAAGGGTTCTTATATATGCTTTTGTTCTTACTATATCTCTCTTTTTGTAAAACCATCCCATGCAGTAAGCAGGAAAATAACCATGTGAACTGCTATTACCGCAATTGCCGCTGTCAGTGTCTGACCGGCAAACCATGCGTCTCCATGTACAACATCTGACAGGCTGAGATTTGCAAATATCAGGTATCTGCCCCAGTCAAACTGTAACTGCGCAAGTATCATTGTAACAGTATTTCCGCCCAGAAGCGCCATTACGCTTATGCCTATTGCCATTGCTGAGCTTCTGAAAAGCGAGGATATCGCAAATGCAAGTGAACCCATTACAACAAACTTCACGCTTTCTACAAGATAAACCTGTGCGGCATACAAAAATCCTGGAATTTCCTTTACAGTGTCTCCTGAAACGCTTACGAATGAAGCACCAATATTGTCCGCACCAAAGAAAAGCATTGATGAAAGTATCGAAACTATATATGTTCCGAGCATTGCAATATACCCAAAGCTTATTGCTGTGAAATACTTTGAAGAAAGTATCTTCCAGCGTTTTACCGGATTTATCATGAGGAACTTTATTGTTCCAGACGAAAATTCTCCTGAAATTATTCCTCCTGCAACAATGATAACTATAACGCTTACAAATGTCACCAGAGCCTTGCTTGTCAGAAACACCGACCAGAAATTGTAACTATCGCTGGACATCCAGCTTGTATTTTCGGATATGTCAAATTCTATATTGTGGTCAAGACGATATTCAAGCCTTTTGCAATCTTTTTTAAGCTGCTCCAGCTCTGATGTGTCTGTAAACTGTCCTGCTGTTTTTTGCGCCTCCATGTCTTCTATCTGCCATTTTGAAGCTTCATATTTCTCTGCAACATTGAATTTCCAGTTTTTATTGTAAGGAGCTATACTATTGTCAAGACAGTATTTGTAAAGTGACAGTCTGCCGTCTGCATTGTTAATAAGACTTTCTGTACTGTCCGAAAGCTCAATTGCTGTCTGGAAGTAAGTTTTCCAGTCCTTATTTGCAATAGCAGTATCTATTGTTTTTTCAAGTTCTTCCTTTTTACCGGAAAGTCCGTAATCCGCAGCATTATATTTTATTTCAAACATAATATCCGCTGCTTCTGTACGCCAGTCATTCGGTATCGCATTATCTATCAGATACTGATTAAGCTCAACTTCTTTTTCCCAGCCGTCAGTTTTTACATCTTTAAGATAATTTATCTCCGACTGATAACTCTCTGTTATATCGCTGATATTTTCAGCGCTGCCCTCTGATTCCTTCTGACCTATAACTGCAATTGCGGAAAGTCCGACAGCTGACAGGCATAAAAGTATCAGCATAACAATCGTTCCGGTTTTCATCATGAGCTTTATATACTCATTTTTAACTAACCTTATAAACTTACCCAATCTGAACACCTCCTGACTCTGTAAGCTCTATAAACACATCCTCAAGCTTCTTGTTTTCAACCGGTGAAACCGTTCCGAGTCTGATTCCTCCAGAAACAATTTTTGATGTTACCTCAAAAATCTCTTCCTCTTCATTTTCCTTTGAAAGCTTTATTCTGATATGATTTTCATCCTCTGCCGACTTGTTTTCATCGGCAATAAAGTCAAGCGCCTTTAATGCACATCCGCAGTCGCTTACTCTTAAAATGTACTCAGCATACTTTCCGGAAGATGAGGAAATCATCTCTTCGACAGTATGAACGCCCTTCATTGTTCCGTTCACAAGTATTCCAACTCTGTCGCACATAAGCTCCATTTCAGACATAAGATGACTCGAAACAATAACGCAGGTATTCTCCTTATGCGCAAGATTTTTCAGGATGTCACGCAATTCCTTTATACCGGCAGGATCAAGTCCGTTTGTCGGTTCATCAAGTATCAGGAGCTTCGGACGGTGAAGTATAGCCTGAGCAACTCCAAGTCGCTGACGCATTCCAAGAGAATACTTCCTTACCTTATCGTTTATCCTGTTTTTCAGTCCTACCAGTTCGACAACCTCGTTTATTCTTTTGCTGTCCTTTACGCCCCTCATTCTTGCATACTGCTGAAGATTTTGCATACCAGTCATATACTTGTAAAATTCAGGATTCTCAACAATACCGCCGACATCAGCCATAGCCGCTTCATAATTTTTGTGCAGACTCTTGCCG
>CAKSJL010000029.1 GCA_934463345.1 uncultured Oscillospiraceae bacterium
ACACCATACTTTCCAGATTGTAAAGATATTGCGGCGGTTCATCAGAAAATTTCCCGGTAAATATTCTGTTAAAATCCTGTATTACATAACCAAGCTTTATGGATTCTTGGAATAAATTGTTTTTTGTACACCAAATATTTTTGTTTTTTACGGCTTTAAAATCTGAAAGAAGTTCATTTTTGGAAATAAGTTCATCAATTGAATTGATCTGACCACCTATATAACAATTGTAAATGATGAAATCTGCATCCTTTGCGGTTTCATAAAATTTCTCCATTTCCATTGTTACAGATCCAGAAGAATTTTCATCTCCGATATCGTTTAGAATATTTTCGCCACCAGCAAGTTCCAGCATTTTGGTTATATAATCTCCCGGTCGTCTTGTTACTACCTGCCCAGAATTACTTATGTAAAAGAAAGCTGCTGTTTTTCCGGTACTTTCATATCCGTCCTTTAAAATGTTTTTTGTTTCATTTGCGTATATACTTTCGGCTTCTTCAGATAATCCGAAAATTTCTCCATAAACTTTTATCCATTCACTTCTTCCAAGTGGATGAGACTCAAAGCTTGAACAGTCCACAAATACTGTTATGCCAAGTTCCTCAAGTTTTTCTTTTACATCAGGACAATGTCTGATCATTGTTGATTGTATAGAAAGTTTGCAATTTCCAGAAATAAGAAGCTCGTAATCAGGTTCACGATACTTTCCTGCATAAAGCATAATTCCATTATTCATAGCGTTTCTGGCATAGTCAATATACCAGTTATCAGCCGTTGTGCAGGAAAACTTTATTGATTCTCCACATCCTATTGCATCAATCAATCCCATTGCTGATGTAGCCGCCAGATATATATTGTCGGGTGACTGATGTATAATTTTTATATCACTGTCAAGTTTTTCTGGTTTGCTTTTATCACCCGGTATAATCAGATACCTGTTCCCATCTTCAACTGATATCATGGAGTATCCATCAGAGTACCTGTCTATTGTGAATTTGTCAGCATATAAAAGTTCTGCTCTTTCTTTAAATTCAAGACCAGGTATCTCATATGGAATATTATTACTAACTTCATTTTTTTGAACACATGATGAAAACAAAATTAATATAGCAATTGTAACCAGATAAAACATTTTATACTTTAGCATGTTTCCTTTTCCTTCTTAAAAAAAATGCTGTAGAGGAAATTATGATTATAGCAATACCTATTATAGGGATAACAGTTGTTGAGTTGCTATCCTGATTTTTAATAGTTGATGAGTCAAAAATAAGTGTGTACTCTATCATATGTGGAGTGCTCATAGCTACTGTTTCGGCAGTTATAGGAATTTCAGTATTCAGACTATCTATATCTATCTGAAAAACAGAATGACCATTTTCTTTTTCAGGATAGTATTCTCTTTCATTAACTTTCATATAATCATAATTTGAGCTGCTCCATTTAATTTCAGCTTTCATTTTTCCGTCAGATATAGTAAGTGGGGTAGGGGACTCAATACTTGCTCTTCCAGTTCCACCACTCAAACTTACTTCTATTGTGTAGCTGCCATCTGGAATTCTTTCTGACATATACTCTCCTTTCAGGTAAAAAAAGCGCTTTTACAATAAGTAAAAGCGCACAACAATAAAACGTAAATTTGTCAAACCAAACACGTTAATGAAATACTGATAAAACTAATTATTCAGCGTTTCTAAAATGTACTGTCAGTTACTCGTGACATAGAAAATAATTTCTTGTACTGACACAGGCAGGTCTCCTGACTTATATATCATTGCATAAAAAGCCCTTCCCAATCAATGATCAGTGGCACATTCTTTCCATACTCCATAATTACAGTGACGAGTTCGTACAGGATTTTCACCTGTTTCCCTTTTCATCGGATCCAATTTTCACAATAGTGAAAACATCCGACACCATGCATCATTTATTCAATTGTAAAATAATCCTGACTAATAATATCATACGACAGAAAGTTTGTCAAGACATATTAAAATTTCAATAGAGTATATGTTTATCCAATTGTTACCTTGCGGAAAACTTTTTTGCCCTTTTTTATTATAATTTCTCCATTTTCAAAATTTATTTTTGCAGCAGGATCAGTGATTTTCTCATCATTAACCGAAATACCACCTTGCTGTACCAAACGTCTACCTTCACCATTTGAAGCTGTAAGACCTGTTTTAACAAGAAGTGCAAGAATTCCAATAGTTCCTTCTGTAATATCCTCAGCAGAAAGAATTGTGGTAGGCATATCATCACTTTTTCCTTTTCCAGAAAAAATTGCTTTTGCTGCTGCATCAGCTTTATTTGCTTCATCTTCGCCATGAACCAACTTTGTAAGCTCATAAGCTAAGAGTTCTTTAGCCTTATTATACTCAGCACCTTCCATATTTTTTTCCATTTCCTCAATTTCTTCAATTGGAACAAATGTAAGCATTTTTAAGCACTTAATAACATCAGCATCTGAAACATTTCTCCAGTATTGGTAGAATTCGTATGGTGAAGTTTTTTCCGGATCAAGCCACACAGCTCCTTTTTCAGTTTTGCCCATCTTCTTGCCTTCTGAATTGAGAAGAAGAGTTATTGTCATGGCATAAGCATCTTTGCCAAGTTTTTTTCTGATAAGTTCAGTACCACCCAGCATGTTCGCCCACTGATCATCGCCGCCGAACTGCATGTTACAGCCATAATCAGTGTAAAGCTTGTAAAAATCGTAGCTCTGCATTATCATGTAGTTGAATTCAAGGAATGTAAGTCCTCTTTCCATTCTTTGCTTGTAGCATTCAAATGTAAGCATTTTATTTACACTGAAATGAGCGCCAACTTCACGCAGAACATCAACATAATTCAGATCAAGAAGCCAGTCAGCATTGTTTACTACAAGAGCTTTTCCATCAGAAAAGTCAATAAACCTGCTCATCTGCTTTTTAAAACACTCAACATTGTGTTCAATAGTTTCCCTTGTCATCATTTTCCTCATGTCAGTTTTTCCTGACGGATCTCCGATCATACCCGTTCCGCCGCCAAGCAGGGCAATAGGCTTGTTTCCAGCCATCTGTAGTCTTTTCATAAGACACAGAGCCATAAAATGTCCTACATGGAGTGAATCAGCTGTTGGATCAAAACCAATATAAAAAGTTGCCTTTCCGGCATTTATAAGCTCTTTTATCTCCTCTTCATCCGTAAGCTGTGCAAGAAGCCCTCTTCTTTTAAGTTCTTCAAAAACTGTCATTTAAATTTCCTCCTGTTTTGTTATTAAATAAAAAATCCTCTTGAAGAATTTGTTCTTCAAGAGGACGATAATTGCTACCGTGGTACCACCTCAGTTTATCAGATAAAATCTGACCTTAAAAGTCATAATGACTTTTTTAGCTGTAACGGGCACACCCGTAAATCCTTACTATTAATTTCAGAAAATAAGCTCAGGGGCGTATTCACAAAAATTCTGCTATCCTTTTACACCAACCAAGGACTCTCTGAATGTCAGAAGCAAATGTTACTATTCCCATCACTGCATTTATGGTATCATATCATAAAATTAAGTAAATGTCAAGTATCAAACACCATATTCAGACCTATACGCAAGCATTTTATCCAGATATTCTTTTCCAGGAATAATATCATCTTTTATTGCATTAATAATATCTTCAATAGTGACTATTGAGTAAACATTTATTCCGAAATCACGTTTTACCTCCTGCACAGCTGATAGTTCGCCCTTTCCCTTTTCCATTCTGTCTACGGAAATGATAAGAGCAGTTATATCAACATCTGCTTGAGCCTTCAATACTGGCAATACAGTTCGTATGGCTGTACCAGCGGTAATAACATCTTCAATAATAGCTATTTTTTCACCATTCTGCATCTTTTTTCCGACAATTACACCGCCTTCACCATGATCTTTGGCTTCTTTACGGTCAAAAGCATAGTTTACATCTATGCCATATTTATTTGACAAAGCTATACTGCACGCAGCTGCGAGAGGAATGCCCTTATATGCCGGACCAAAAAGCGTATCAGCCTCAACATCATTTTCTTTTATGCACTGAGCATAGTATTCCCCTAGCTTTGCAAGCTGTGCACCTGTGTTATAGTTTCCAGTATTAACAAAGTAAGGTGCTTTTCTTCCGCTTTTAAGTGTGAACTCACCAAATGTGAGAACCCCACTGTCCACCATAAATTTAATAAAACTTTCTTTGTAATTCATGTTTATACCTCCGTTATATTATTCAACTCATTGAGCCATATTTCAGCACATGCGTCACTTGGCATTCTGAAATCACCTCTTGGGGAAAGTGTAACGCTTCCGACTTTAGGACCGTCAGGAAGACAGGAACGCTTAAACTGCTGTGCAAAAAATCTTCTGTAAAATATTTTTTCCCATTTCAGTATTGTTGCATTACTGTACGTATTGTTAAATGTAAGCTTTGCCATTCTGAATATTTTTGAAGGAGAAAATCCAAACCGCACCATATAATAAAGAAAAAAATCATGAAGTTCATAAGGACCGACAAGATCTTCTGTTTTTTGAGATATCTTTCCGTTTTTGGACGGTGGAAGAAGTTCAGGACTTACAGGTGTATCAAGAATATCAAGTAAAACTGCTTTCAGAGTTTTATCAGAATTTTCAGTCTCAAATTCAACAAGGTGTCTTACAAGTGTTTTTGGAATTGAGGCATTAACCGCATACATTGACATGTGATCTCCATTATATGTCGCCCAGCCAAGTGCAAGTTCCGAAAGATCGCCTGTTCCTATAACAATACCATTTGTTTGGTTTGCAATGTCCATAAGAATTTGTGTTCTTTCACGAGCCTGAGAATTTTCATAGGTTATGTCATGGTTTTCTTCATTATGACCTATATCATTGAAATGCTGTAAAACACTATTCTTTATATTTATTTGACGTAAGGTTACATTATAAGCGTTAGCAAGACTACAGGCATTATTATATGTTCTGTCTGTAGTTCCAAAACACGGCATTGTAACAGCTGTTATTCCTTTTGTGTCCAATCCTAATATTTTAAAGGCCCTGACTGTAATTATCAACGCCAAGGTTGAATCCAGTCCACCTGAAAGTCCTAAAACAGCACTCTGAGCTTTTATGTGTTTCAGTCTGCTCATAAGTCCGATAGACTGCATTGTAAGAATATCAATACATCTGCTGTCCAGTTCTGTTTTGACAGATGGGACAAATGGCTTTTTTGGAAATCTCCTTTCAAGAGATATTGGACTTTTAATCATCGAAAAACTTGATATATGAAAATTCCTGTTTTGATATGAACATGTGTTGCTTCTTCTTCGTTCACTAGCTATTTTCATAACATCAATATCAGCACAAATCATACCATTGCTAAATAACTTTGATTCACTCAAGATAGAACCATTTTCTGCGATAATATTGTGTCCCCCAAAAACCATATCTGTTGTTGATTCGCCAATTCCTGCGTCAGCGTATGCATATGCGCAAATAAGACTGCCGGACTGAGCTTTTACTATTGTTCTTCGGTAATCGGCTTTTCCTATTGTTTCGTCACTTGCAGACAAATTGAAAATTATCGCAGCACCATTTTCAGCAAGCTTTAATGATGGTGAATTTCCAACCCAAAGGTCTTCGCATATTTCAACACCAAAACTTAATTCCTGCATATCACTGCATCGAAACAGCTGATTAACTCCGAAAGGAACATCCTTGCCTTCTACATTTACATATTCCACAGTGTCAATACCTGATGCAAAATGGCGAGCTTCGTAGAATTCACTGTAATTCGGAATGTTTTTTTTAGGAATAAGTCCTAATATTTTACCTCTGTAAATTACAGCTGCACAATTATATAAGCTATTCATATATGCAAACGGCAGACCAACTATAGAAATAATTTCATGTTCCGAGGTCTTTTTAGCAATAGTTACAAGAGTATTCAAGGCCGAGTCTATCAGCGCTGTCTGCAAAAAAAGATCTCCGCATGTATATCCTGTAACAGAAAGTTCTGGAAACACGCATATTTTCACATCTTTGCTTTCAGCTTCAATTATATTTTCAATTATTTTCATGCCATTGTAGTTACAATCAGCTACCCTAAGTTCCGGTGTGATACATGCAATTTTAACAAAACCGTCTTTCATATATTTTCAGGTTGAAAACCTGCTCCTTTCAACTTTAAAACTCGTTTGCATAAAAATGTGTACGAGTTCCTAACTATTTATTATTATACATTAATTTTCTTTTTTCTTCAAGACCTTTTGAAAATAAAATCCAATGAATACCCACAAAATTATTATACACGAGGGGAGTATTATAATATCACCATATTTCGTGTAAAAAGTCAACTCATTTTTCATTTGGAAGTTTCCTGAAATCACGTACTCAGTATTGATCTTACTAATTGATGCGATTTTTCCATTGCAGTCAATAACAGACGATATTCCGGTATTAGTCGATGTCATTACATATCTGCTGTTTTCGACGGCACGCATTATAGAATGCGAATGATGCTGATACAAAGGTATTTTCTCTCCAAGCCATGAGTCATTTGTCAATATAGCTATTGCTTCTGCACCTTTAATAACGTTTTCTGAAACATCTTTCGGAAATATTGATTCAAAGCATATAGAACATCCGAGAAGTCCATATTCTGAACTAATAAGCCTAGTTTGTTCTGCTTGAGAAAAATCAGTTGCTGTAAATTTTGATGATATAAATCTAAATGGATTATATTCTCCGAAAGGAACAAGTTTTCTTTTTAAGTAAACAGCAGATGCTTGTTTATTCGGTAATATTGTCATACATGCATTGTAATACTTTTCATTTTCTTTGTATTGACTTCCGAAAAGGAGAAGAGAGTTGTATTTGCAGCTTAACATATATAATTTTTCTCTTGATAAAGTATTTGTATATATATCAGAATGAAAAACCGTTTCCGGAAAAATTATAAGGTCAGCATTTTTAATTTTACTTTTATCTAATAGTTCAGAATATTTATCAAATATTTCATTTGGTGAAGCAGCAAATTTGCTTTCTCTTGGATAGTTGCCTTGTACAATTACTGCTGTCAGATCGGAGTATTCAAAACCTTTAAGACGTTGAACCCCAAACAGGGTATTGATGGAGAATAAAAATGAAGCTGTAATAACAGCAATGCTTTTAACGGTAACTTTTCTACTTAAAAAAGCATATGACAGCAAAGCATTTATTGAGACAATTAGAAATGAGACGAAAAGTGTTCCAAAAAGCGAAGCAGTTTGTATAAATGCCGTAAAACAAGAAACCACATTGCCAAGTCTTACCCAAGGCAGTGAAACATGAGGAAATATTCCTTGCATCCATTCGCCGAAAATGTATAAAAAGGGGAAATATAGTAAATGTGGATTTTTTGAAATTCTATAGGTTATAAAAGGAAAAGTAAATAATAATGATAAAACAGATGACAGCGCTGATATCAGTAGTAATGAAATTATGATTTTCAGTACAAGATTGCTCGTTATTCGTGATGATATATTATAAAGCCATAAATACGAAAAAAAGTTGAAAAAAAAAGAGTAAAGATATATCTTATATATTTTTTTGTCATTTGAAAATGAATACATAAGTGGTATAAGCGCAAAAAATATAACGAAAAACAATTTGTCAGAATAAAAAGAAACAGCCGCAAGCACTCCGGATAAAACAGGAAAAGCAATATTGATAATCATGCTAAACAAGCATCCGGATTGTTGATTAAAATCAAAATGTTTTTCATTTTTAAACTCCTCAAAAACAGATTTGAAACATAAAAATATAAATTTATCTATATTATGATGGATATAAGTAATGGTTTTTATACATTGTGCACTAAAAATAAAAGTAGGGATAATGCCTGTTGTACAGCTTTTCATTAAAAGTGAAAAATGGACTTGCATTTTTATGTATTTTGTTGTATTATAATATTGTATTGTTGTATGAAGGAGCAGTTAAAAGATATGAAACTGATTTCTGTTATAGTTCCATGCTATAATGAACAGGAAGTTCTTCCTCTTTATTATGCTGAGATGAACAAAATAATTTCCAAAATGCAGACAGAGCATAGTGATATTGAGTTTGAGCTTTTATTTATAAATGACGGTTCAAAGGATAATACTCTAAAGCTTCTTCGGGAGCTTTCAAAACAGGACAAGCGTGTAAGGTATATTTCTGAAAAGAAGCTGGAATGTACGCAGGTCTTGAAAATGCAAAGGGTGACTATGTTGTAATAATGGATGCCGATTTACAGCACCCTCCGGCATTTATTCCGCAGATGTATAAATATGTTTCGGAGAATGGCTATGATTGTGCAACAACAAGACGTGTCAGCCGAAAGGGAGAATCAAAAATACGTTCATGGTTTGCGATGAAGTTTTACAAAATAATGAATAAAATTTCTCAGACTGAAATTGTTGATGGTGCGCAGGATTTTAGATTTATGACTCGTCAGATGGTTGATGCGATTCTTTCCATGAAGGAGTATAATAGGTTTTCAAAGGGCATTTTCAGCTGGGTCGGCTTCAATGTAAAGTACATTGAATATGAAAACGTTGAACGTGCTGCCGGCACGACTGCCTGGTCATTCTGGAAGTTATTTATGTACTCGCTTGAAGGAATATTTGCTTTTTCTACAGCACCTCTTGCTATTGCATCTCTTCTTGGTGTTTTAAGCTGCTTGATTGCATTTATATGGATAATAGTAATTGTTATTAAAACTATTGCATTTGGCGAAGACGTTCAGGGATTTCCAACAATAATGTGTGCAATATTTCTTTTGGGTGGATTGCAACTTTTCTGTACAGGAATTCTTGGACAGTATCTTTCAAAGACATATCTTGAAACAAAAAAGCGCCCAATCTACATAGTTGGAGAAACAGAGCAGAGCTTCAAAGACAAAAATGAAAAAAATAAGTGAAATATCAGTTAATTCAAAAGGATTTTTGGCAAACAAATATTTCAGAATTCTGACAATTATTCTTTTGATACTGATGTTAATAATGTCAGCAGTTCTTATAAGCATTTATATAGATGTTAATAAAGAAAACACTGTAAAGAATAATCCGGCTAAAAATATTATATCGCAGGCAGACAAATCTGCTGATGAATATGCTGTATTTGAAGACGAAAAAGGAAAATTCGGTGTTTCTGACAAAAATGAAAAAGTTATTATTGAACCGATATGGAATGAAATATATATACTTTCTAAAAATCGGTTTATAGTTGGAAAATCAGTTGGTACTGCTGTAAAAATGGGCATTATTGATGGTGAATCAAATATTATTGTTCCATTTATATTTGATACATTTTATTCTCTGAGCAGTGACTATATCGGCGGATTTACAGAAAACAAAAATAATTTCTTTCTTTTTGATAAATCAGGAGAACTGCTTATAAATAAAAGGTGGACTGAATACAAGCTTTCGGACGACATTATATATCTGTTTGATTTTGATAATGAATATCGCTGTAAATACAATGACGGACAATTTCAGATTGTATACATTAGTTTGGCTTGTGCAGCAGAAGGCATTCCATTTAATATTATGGTTACAAACTATAATAAAATAAATAAAACTGGGATAGAAAATCTTGAAAGAATTTCTGAGATTACAAGAAGTTATCTTTCGTATTTGATTTCAGGAAGCTCAGATATATCAGATTTGACTTCAGAACAATACTATTCTGCACTTTCATCAAATGATTTTTTTAGGGAATGTGTTATAAAAAGCATTTCTGATTGTGAATTTGATATAGTAAAAGAAAAATCATCGGAATCTTATAATGTCAGAGTGGTTATAAATTATGATTACAGAAAGAAAAATTCTGATCTGATAAATATCTCTTCTGAAATTGTTTTGAATATTGTCAGTGACGAAAACAACAGGCTTGTTTTGAAAAGTATTAATAAGACTGAATTATAGCTGAATTATACAGCTGTAAAATAAATGATTTAAGGTGAAAAAATGAAAAAAGTTGCAATTGTAATGGGAAGCGACAGCGATTTTCCAATTGTAAAAAATGCTGTTTTAAAGTTGAAGGAATTTAATGTCCCATATGAAGTACATGTAATGTCGGCACACAGAACACCGTCACAGGCGGCTGAATTTTCTTCTGGAGCTGCCGAAAATGGCTTTGGCGTGATTATAGCCGCAGCTGGAAAAGCAGCTCATCTTGGCGGTGTTCTTGCGGCGAATACAATACTACCTGTTATCGGAGTACCAGTAAAATCATCAACCCTTGATGGTCTTGATGCACTTCTTGCAACTGTTCAGATGCCAAGCGGTATTCCTGTTGCAACCGTTGCAATAGACGGGGCGGCAAACGCTGCAATACTTGCTATTCAGATGCTGGCACTTTCAGATAATGAACTTTCTGTTAAACTTTACGACATGAAAAAGAAAATGGCAGAAGAGGTTGTTGCTAAAGATAAGAAAATGTCAGAGAACATTGAAGAGCTTTTAAAATAACTTTCATATAAATCTTAGTCGGACAGTCCGGCAGAATGGAGAAAAAAATGGAGAATATCACAAAAACTGAACAGCTTTATGAAGGAAAAGCAAAGAAGGTATTTGCAACAAATAATCCTGACTACGTTATTGTTGATTACAAAGATGACGCAACAGCATTCAACGGCGAAAAGAAAGGAACAATTGTTGGCAAGGGTGTTATCAATAACAAGATGACAAACTATATGTTCGGTCTGCTTGAAAAGGAAGGAATACCTACTCATCTTATCAAGGAAATCAGTGATCGTGAAACTATTGTAAAGAAAGTTGAAATTGTTCCTCTTGAAGTAATTGTGAGAAATGTTGCCGCAGGCAGTTTTTCAAAGAAGCTTGGAATTGCCGAGGGTACACCACTTAAACAGCCTACACTTGAATTCAGCTATAAGAATGACGATCTGGGAGATCCGTTTATAAACAAATACTATGCGTTAGGTCTTGATCTTGCAACAGAAGAAGAGATTGAAACAATTACTAAATATGCATTCAAAGTAAATGAATTTATGCTTAAATTCTTTAAGGAAATTAATATCGACCTTATTGACTTTAAGATTGAGTTCGGAAGATTCCATGGTCAGATTCTTCTTGCTGATGAAATTTCTCCTGATACTTGCCGTTTCTGGGACAGCACAACTCACGAGAAACTCGACAAAGACAGATTCAGAAGAGATATGGGCGGAGTTGAAGAAGCTTATCAGGAACTTATGAAGAGAGTTATGGGAGCATAATATGGGTGGATTTTTTGGAGCAGTTTCGTCAAATGACTGTATTCAGGATGTCTTTTTCGGAACTGATTATCATTCACATCTTGGAACCAGAAGGGGAGGAATGACATCTTTTTCTCCGGAACTCGGATTTCAAAGAAACATTCACAGCATAGAAAATTCACCATTTCGCACCAAATTTGAAAAGGATGTAGAAAAAATGAGAGGAAATATCTGTATCGGATGCATAAGCGATACAGACCCTCAGCCTATAATGGTTCGTTCAAAGCTGGGGCTTTATGCTGTTTGTTCTATAGGAATAATAACCAATGCAGAAAGTCTATCTCAGGAGCTTTTAGAATGTGGATGTGCGAACTTTGAAACGATGAGCAGCGGAAGCATTAACTCAGGTGGTCTTATTGGTGCGCTTATTGCACAAAAAGATACTTTTGAAGAGGGCATAAGATATGCTCAAGACAAAATTGAAGGAACTATGTCACTTATAATTATGACAAAGGATTCAATTATTTGTGCAAGAGATAAAGCAGGCAGACTTCCGATTATTATAGGAAAAAGATCAGATGGTTATTGCTTTTCATTTGAATCATTTGCTTTTCAGAAGCTTGGATATTCTACTTGTCACGAACTAAAAGCAAGTGAAATAACAAGGATAACTAAAGATGGCTTTGAGGTAATTGGTGAGGGAACAGACAATATGAAAATATGTACGTTCCTGTGGACATATTATGGCTATCCAAATGCATGCTATGAGGGCGTCAATGTTGAAGTTATGAGAACCAGAAATGGTGAAATCATGGCTGAAACAGATATGAAAAACGGAAGGCTTCCGGATGTTGATTATGTGTGTGGTGTTCCTGATTCAGGAATTCCTCATGCAATAGGATATGCCAATAAAAGTGGCATTCCTTTTGCGAGACCGTTTATAAAATATACTCCAACATGGCCGAGAAGCTTCATGCCTGCAAATCAATCCATGAGAAATCGTGTTGCTAAAATGAAACTTATTCCTGTTCATGAACTTATAGAGGGAAAGAAACTGCTTTTTGTTGATGACAGCATTGTAAGGGGAACTCAAATGCGTGAAACAGTTGAATTTCTTTATGAAAACGGAGCTAAGGAAGTTCATATGCGTTCAGCATGTCCACCTATAATGTATGGTTGCAAATACCTTAATTTTTCAAGAAGTACATCTGAACTTGAACTGATTGCAAGACAGATCATTGATGAAAATGAAGGTGCTGAAGGTGTAAAATTTATTAGTGAATACAGTAATTCATCTACTGAAAGAGGCAAATTTCTGAGAGATGAAATCTGTCGCAGACTGAAACTTACTTCACTTGAATTTCAATCACTTGATGGTACTGTGAGGGCAGTCGGAAAACCTGAATGTCAGCTTTGTTCCTACTGCTGGAATGGAAGGGAATGATTTAATTGCTAACAGGATTACATGAAGAATGCGGTGTGTTCGGAATATATTCTCCTCACGCCGAGGACGTTGCGTCACAGACATATTTTGCACTGTATGCACTTCAGCACAGAGGTCAGGAAAGCTGCGGAATAGTTGTAAATGATATGGGAGTATTTTCATATCATAAGGATCTGGGACTTGTACCGGAAGTTTTTAACGAAGAAACTCTTAGAAAGCTTGGAACAGGAAATATTGCCGTTGGACATGTACGCTATTCTACAACCGGCAATTCTAACCGCTCAAATGCACAACCACTTGTTGTCAGACATATAAAAGGACCTCTTGCCATTGCACATAATGGTAATCTGGTAAATGCAAGAGAGCTGAGAGAAAAATACGAACTTAAAGGTGCAATTTTCCACAATACAAATGATACTGAAGCCATTTCATATGCAATAACTGAACAAAGACTTGTTCAGCCATCAATAGAAAAATCCGTTGAAGAAGCAATGTATAAATTTAAAGGTGCATATTCACTTGTTATAATGTCACCTACTAAATTAATTGCCGCAAGAGATCCACAGGGATTCAGACCGCTTTGTATGGGAAAAACTGAGGATGGTTCAATTGTTTTTGCTTCTGAAACATGTGCACTTGACAGCATAGGTGCTGAATTTATAAGAAATGTTGAACCTGGTGAAATTGTGGTTGTCGATAAATCAGGAGTTAAATCAATCAGGACACACTGCGGTCAGAAAACTTCTATGTGTGTATTTGAATATGTTTATTTTGCAAGACCTGACTCTGTAATACAGAATGTGTGTGTACATAATGCACGTCTGAAAGCCGGAGAGCTTCTATGGAAGGAACATCCAGTTGATGCAGATGTAGTTATTGGTGTTCCCGACAGTGGACTTGATGCGGCACTTGGATTTTCAAGAGCGTCAGGAATTCATTATGGCGTTGGATTCATAAAAAACAGGTATGTAGGACGTACATTTATTCAGCCTACACAATCACAGCGTTCAAATTCTGTTAGAATTAAGCTTAATGTTATAAAGGATGTAGTAAAAGGCAAAAGAGTAGTACTGATCGATGACAGTATTGTAAGGGGGACAACCAGTGCAAGAATTGTTAATCTTATCAGGGAGGCCGGTGCAAAGGAAATACATATGAGAATTTCATGCCCGCCATTTACAAATCCTTGTTATTTTGGAACAGATATTGACAGTAAGGAAAATCTTATTGCATGCCATATGTCTGTTAATGAAATTGCAAAGAAAATCGGAGCTGATTCACTGGGATATTTAAGTCTTGACGGTGTTAAAAGCATTGCAAAAGGTGCAGACTGTGATTTCTGCGTTGGCTGCTTTACAGGTGAATATCCTATAGAAGTTCCAAAAGAAATGCCAAAGGATAAATTTGAAAGAAAAATAGGTGAATAAGGAGCAGATTAATGAAAAGTTATTCTGAAAGTTATAAAAAAGCCGGCGTAGATGTAACGGCTGGATACAAAGCAGTTGAACTTATGAAATCGCATGTTGCTAGAACTGCAACAAGTGGTGTTCTTACAGGTATTGGTGGATTCGGCGGACTTTTTGAACCTGATCTGACAGGTATAAGCAAACCTGTTTTTGTTTCGGGTACAGACGGTGTTGGAACAAAGCTGAAAATTGCTTTTCTTATGGACAAGCATAATACTATAGGAATCGATTGTGTTGCAATGTGCGTTAATGATATAATTTGCTGTGGTGCAGCACCTCAGTTTTTCCTTGACTATATTGCTGTTGGTAAGAATTATCCGGAAAAGGTTGCGGATATTGTTTCAGGTATTGCTGACGGATGCGTTGAGGCGGGATGTGCACTTGTTGGCGGTGAAACAGCAGAAATGCCAGGTTTTTATCCTGTTGACGAATATGATGTCGCAGGTTTTTCTGTAGGCGTTGTTGATAAGGACAAAATACTGAAACCTGAAAATCAGAAAGCAGGAGATATTCTCATTGGCATTAAATCAAGCGGTGTTCACTCAAACGGATTTTCTCTTGTAAGAAAAATTTTTACTGTTAATGAACAGACTCTTGCAAGACATTTTTCTGATCTTGGAACTACACTCGGAGAATGTTTGCTTACACCTACAAAGATATATGTAAAGCCAATTCTTAATCTTTTAAAGCAGATTAATGTAAATGCTATTTCTCACATTACCGGCGGCGGTTTTTATGAAAATATTCCTCGCTCACTTCCAAATGGTATTTCGGCAAAAATTGAAAGAAACGCTATACAAATCCTTCCGATATTCGACCTTATCGCAAGAACTGGTCATATACCAGAAAGAGATATGTTCAATACATTTAACATGGGTGTTGGCATGACTGTATCGGTTGATAAAAATGATGCTGATAAGGCAATTGAAATCCTCAACTCAAACGGTGTTGAAGCATATGTACTTGGTGAGCTTGTTGAAAGTGATGACGGAGTTATTATCAGTTGATTTTTACTTTTTAATAAAAACGGGAGATTGTTATGGCAGATAAAAATATCGTTGTGCTGGTTTCGGGAGGTGGTACAAACCTCCAGGCACTTATTGATGCACAAAAAAACGGTGATATTGTAAATGGCAGAATTTCATGTGTCATTTCTTCAAAAGAAGATGCTTATGCTCTTGTTCGTGCCGAAAAAAACGGCATTAAAACTCGTGTTGTCCCAAGAAAAAGTTATGCTGACAGTGATAAGTACAGCGAAGCGCTTCTGAGTGTACTTACAGAAGAAAATGCTGATCTTGTAATTCTTGCCGGATTTATGACTATACTTGGTGAACAAATAATTAAAGCCTTCCCATATAAAATTATTAATGTTCATCCTGCCTTGATACCTTCTTTCTGCGGTCAGGGATATTATGGATTAAAAGTTCATGAGGCTGCACTTGGATATGGTGTGAAGGTGAGTGGTGCAACAGTTCACTTTGTTAATGAAGAAGCTGATGCCGGAGCCATAATACTTCAAAAGGCTGTTGAAGTTGAAAATGATGACACTCCGGAAACACTTCAGAAACGTATAATGGAACAAGCTGAATGGAAGATACTCCCGAGAGCAGCATCGCTTTTTTGTCAGGATAAAATTATAATCAAGGATGGAAAAGCATATATTAAAGAATGAAATGTCATTAAATAATATCTTTAGAGCATATTTATAAGGCATGTATTTGAAAGGATTTCTGATATGAAAAAAATTGACATAAAAAATGAACTTCGTGAAAATTCATACCCAGGACGTGGTATTGTCATAGGAAAGTCAGCGGACGGAAAATATGCTGTTACAGCATACTTTATCATGGGCAGAAGTGAAAACAGCCGAAACAGAGTATTTGTTGAGGATGGAAATGGAATAAGAACACAGGCATTTGATCCGGCTAAACTTACAGACCCAAGTCTTATTATATATTCTCCTGTAAGAGTACTTGGAAATAAGACAATCGTAACTAATGGAGATCAGACAGATACAATTTATGATCTTATGAACAATCAGATGACGTTTGAGCAGTCACTGAGAACAAGAGAATTTGAACCTGATGCTCCAAACTATACTCCTAGAATTTCAGGCATTATTAAGGTCGAACCTGGAAATGCGTTTAATTATGCAATGTCAATTCTTAAAAGTGCAAACGGAAACCCTGATTCATGCAACCGCTTTACATTTTCATATAATAATCCTATAAATGGTGAGGGACATTTTATTCACACATATATGTCTGATGGAAATCCTCTGCCTAGCTTTGAGGGTGAACCAAAACTTATCTCAATTGAAGGCGAGATTGATGAATTCGGAAAATCATTGTGGACAAGCCTGAATGATGATAACAAAGTAGCACTGTTTGTAAGATATATTAATCTTTCTGACGGTACATTTGAATCAAGAATATATAACAAAAATAAGTGAGGTAAAATTATGTCATCAGAAATGCTATTAAAATACGGATGTAATCCTAATCAAAAACCTTCAAGAATTTTTATTGAAAACAAGGAACTTCCAATAGAAGTCTTGAATGGAAAGCCAGGATATATTAATTTGCTTGATGCTTTTAATGGCTGGCAGCTTGTCAGAGAATTGAAAAAAGCTACCGGTCTTTGTGCAGCAACATCATTCAAACACGTTTCTCCAGCTGGTGCCGCAGTTGGTATTCCTCTTACAGATACACTGAAAAAAATTTACTTTGTAGATGATTTGGGTGAACTTTCACCTATGGCATGCGCATATGCAAGAGCACGAGGCGCAGACAGGATGTCATCATATGGTGACTTTGTGGCTCTTTCTGATACGTGCGATGCAATTACAGCTAAAATGCTTCAGAGGGAAGTTTCTGATGGTATAATTGCACCTGATTATACAGATGAAGCGTTGGAAATTTTGAAGTCAAAAAGAAAAGGAACATATAATATCATAAAAATTGATCCAGACTATGTTCCAGAGGAAATTGAAAGAAAACAGGTTTTTGGCGTTACATTTGAACAGGGAAGAAATAATTTTGTTATTAATAACGAACTGCTTGATAATGTTGTAACAGAAAATAAAAACATTCCGGAGGATAAAAAACGTGACCTTCTGATCTCCTTGATTACTCTTAAATACACTCAGTCAAATTCAGTTTGCTATGTTAAGGATGGGCAGGCTATTGGTATCGGTGCAGGACAGCAGTCAAGAATACACTGCACACGTCTTGCTGGAAATAAGGCAGATATCTGGTGGCTCAGACAATCACCACAGGTTCTTAACCTTAAATTTGTTGACGGTATACGCCGTCCGGACAGAGATAATGCTATAGACGTTTATATTTCGGATGAATATATGGATGTTCTTGAAGACGGTGCATGGCAGAAGATTTTCAAGGAAAAACCTCCTATATTTACAAAGGAAGAGCAGAAATCCTGGCTTGCGCAAAATACTGACGTTTGCCTTGGTTCTGATGCATTTTTCCCATTCGGCGATAATATTGAAAGAGCCAAAAAGAGCGGTGTGTCATATATAGCTGAACCTGGCGGTTCTATCAGAGATGATAATGTAATTGAAACATGCAATAAATATAATATTTCTATGGCATTTACTAGAATGAGATTGTTCCATCATTAATTTAAGGAGATATCAGTATGAAAATACTTGTAGTTGGCGGCGGCGGAAGAGAGCATGCTATTATTATGAAGCTTGCGGAAAGTCCTAAAGCAGAAAAACTTTACTGTACACCGGGAAACGGCGGAATATCAAAATATGCTGAATGCTTCGATGTTAAAGCAACTGATATTGAAGGTGTGGTTGAGCTTGCGCAAAGGCTTGATGCAGATATGGTTGTTGTTGCACCGGATGATCCTCTTGTAATGGGAATGGTTGATGCATTGAACAGCAAGGGAATTCGTGCATTTGGACCTGACAAGGCAGCAGCTATTATTGAGGGAAGTAAGGTATTTTCAAAGAACCTTATGAAAAAATATAATATTCCGACTGCAAAATATGAAGTTTTTGATGATCCGGAGGCAGCAGTAAATTATATTAAATCCGAAAACAAATTTCCTGTTGTTGTTAAAGCTGATGGGCTTGCATTAGGAAAAGGCGTTATAATTGCCAAAGACCTTATTGAAGCAGAAAATGCAGTAAAGACAATAATGGAAGATAAAGTATTTGGAAACAGTGGACTGAATGTTGTAATTGAAGAATTCCTTACAGGTCCTGAAGTATCTGTACTCTGTTTTACAGACGGAAAAACTGTAAAACCCATGGTTTCATCAATGGATCATAAAAGAGCGAATGATAATGATGAGGGACTTAATACCGGGGGAATGGGAACAGTTGCCCCTAACCCATGCTATACTAACGAAATTGCTGACATATGTATGAAAGAAATATTTATGCCAACAATAAAGGCAATGAACAATGAAAACCGGAAATTTAAAGGCTGTCTTTATTTTGGTCTTATGCTTACTCCGAACGGACCTAAGGTTATTGAGTATAACTGTCGTTTTGGTGATCCTGAAACACAGGTTGTGCTTCCGCTTTTGAATTCAGATCTTGTTGACATTTTCGATGCTGTTATTGATGAGAAGCTTGATGAAATTGATATTAACTGGAAAAATGAATCTGCTGCTTGTGTTATACTTGCAAGTGGAGGATATCCGGTTAAATATCAGTCAGGTTATAGCATAAATGGACTGAATGATAAGGGACAGCTTGATGAATATCTTGTTTATCATGCCGGAACAAAAACAGAAGGTGCTGATATCAAAACATCAGGTGGACGTGTCATCGGTGTAACAGCAACAGCGGCTGATTTAAAAACAGCCATTAATAAGGCTTATGAAGGCGTGAAAAAAATAAGCTTTAAGGATATGCATTTCAGAAATGACATTGGTCGGAGAGCATTGGAATATTTAGATTGATTGGAAGTAATTAATATGCTGTTAGACAAATATTTACCAAGAATTGAATTCGATAGTTATGAAGATTTTAAGGAAAATTATAAAGTAAATGTTCCTGATAACTTTAACTTCGGATTTGATATTGTGGATGAATGGGCAAAGCAGGAACCTGACAAGCTTGCTTTGGTATGGTGCAATGACCATAATGAAGAGAAGAGATTTACGTTTACTGATATTTCAAGGCTTTCAAATCAGGCTGCGAATTATTTTAAAAGTATAGGCATTAAAAAGGGGACAGTGGTAATGCTTATACTCAGAAGGAGATGGGAGTACTGGGTTTGTGCAGTTGCTCTTCATAAAATCGGCGCAATTCTTATTCCTGGAACACTTCAGCTTACCAAAAAGGACATTGTATACAGAGGAAATGCTGCGAAGGTGAGTGCTATAGTATGCCTGCCAGACAAATTTGTTATAGATCAGGTAAGTGCTGCTCAGTCTGAAAT
>CAKSJL010000030.1 GCA_934463345.1 uncultured Oscillospiraceae bacterium
TTCTAAAACTGTTCCGATAACAAGCTTGTCCGGCATAAGCCTTAGTCTGTAGACATCGCCTTCTATTCCCTTTATTGATTCCATAAGGTTTTTTCTGAGCTTTCTCGGATTATACCAGTTAACAAACGCCAGTGCAACACATGCCAGCACAAGCACATAACCCATTGTTGAACCGTTTCCCTTTATTATGGAATAAATATTAGCTGCTGCCGCAATGAGCAGTATGACAGCTATTATGTTGTTTCTGGGATACACAAATCTTTTCTGAAACGAATCAAAAGCTTTCCCGAACATTTCATAGGGAATACTGTACCTTCTCTCCAAAATTATTTCTTCTTCCATACCTTATCCTTTCAGATATTTTAAACCAGTATGCAGCAATATCAAATATCCAGATTCTCTACATACTTAGCATTTGTTTCTATAAATTCACGTCTTGGTGCAACCTTGTCACCCATAAGGATCGTAAAGGTTTCATCTGCTTTTATAGCGTCCTCCATCTCAATTTTAAGCATGGTTCTTGTTTCCGGATTCATAGTTGTTTCCCAGAGCTGCTCCGGATCCATCTCACCAAGACCTTTATATCTCTGAACCTCCGGCTTCTTTCCTGCCTCCGTTGTCAGTTCCTCGATATACTGATCCCTTTCCTCATCAGAAAAGGCGTATCTGACTTTCTGACCTCTGAATACCTTGAAAAGAGGCGGTTGTGCAATGTAAATATTTCCATTTGTTATAAGCGGACGCATAAATCTGAAAAAGAATGTCAGAAGCAGTGTCCTGATGTGAGAACCGTCAACATCGGCATCCGCCATAATTATAATCTTGCCGTATCTGAGCTTGGATATATCGAAATCCTCGCCGATGCTTGTTCCGAGAGCCGTTACGACCGGCATAAGCTTTTCGTTTCCGTAAACCTTGTCAATTCTCGCTTTTTCGACGTTCAGCATCTTGCCCCAGAGCGGAAGTATCGCCTGATAGCGTCTGTCACGTCCCTCTTTGGCTGAACCGCCCGCAGAATCTCCCTCGACGATATATATTTCAGTCATCGTTGTATCATGTTCAGAACAGTCCGCAAGCTTTCCCGGAAGCGAAGCGCTTTCCATAGCCGTCTTTCTTCTTGCGGTTTCTCTTGCCTTCTTGGCTGCTTCTCTTGCCCTCTGTGCCGCCATTGACTTATCAAAGATTGCTCTTGCATCAGCAGGATTTTCTTCAAGGTAGCACATAAGCTTTTCCATGACCATCTTTTCGACAAATCCCTTTACCTCAGGATTTCCAAGCCTGCCCTTGGTCTGACCTTCAAATTCACATTCCGTAAGCTTGACGGATATAATAGCTGTAAGACCCTCTCTTACATCGTCTCCCAGCAACTTGTCGCCATCCTTTAAAAGATTGAATTTTTTTCCGTATTCGTTTATAACTTTTGTAAGTGCGTTTTTAAAGCCTGTTTCATGAGAACCGCCATCAATTGTGTGAATATTGTTTGCAAATGAAAGTATTACCTCATTATAACTGTCATTGTATTGCATTGCTATTTCTGCAAAAGAATCGCCCTGCATTCCGGAGACATATATTACCTTATCTGTCAGTGCCTCAAGACCTTTTGTCTTATGAATATGCTCTACAAATTGTCTGATACCGCCCTCATAATGGAGTATCTCAGTTTTAGGATTTTCACTGTCACGAAGATCACTGAATACAATCCTTATTCCTGCATTAAGGAATGCCTGTTCTCTCAGTCTCTTTAACAGTACCTCAAAATCATAGTGAGTGTCCTCAAAAATCTCGCCATCCGCCTTGAACATAACTGTTGTTCCGGTTTCTGACGTATCGCCGATTATTTTAAGTGGTTCGGAATAGTTTCCTCTTTCAAATCTCTGGAAATGAACATGGCTGCCGTCCTTTACGGTAAGCTCCAGCCATTCTGAAAGTGCGTTTACTACCGATGCACCAACGCCGTGAAGTCCTCCGGAAACTTTGTATCCGCCGCCGCCGAATTTTCCTCCGGCATGAAGGATCGTATAAACGACAGTCGCAGCAGAAATTTTTTCCTTTGGATGAATACCCGTCGGAATTCCTCTGCCGTTATCAGATACCCTTATGATATCTCCATCTAAAATATCGACCTTAATTTCGGAGCAGAAGCCTGCCAGAGCCTCGTCGATGGAGTTGTCCACGATCTCATATACAAGGTGGTGAAGTCCCTTGGGTCCTGTCGAACCAATATACATTCCCGGACGCTTTCTTACAGCTTCAAGCCCCTCCAGCACCTGTATTTGATTTTCGTCATAATTCTGATTTTCTGACATTAAAAATTCCTCCTGACCAAAATATCTCATTATATCTTATATTATAGCGTTTTCTCATAAAGTTTTCATTCTGAAAATTCAGAGCATGTTTTTTTCTCTTTTTTTCAGCGTTGAGGCTGAAACCTGACAGACATAAACCTTTTCAATACCATTTTCCATGCATACAACAAAGCTTTTGGGCATTTCATAGGTCACATTTACAACTCTGTTTTCTTTTTGAGCTCTTTCAAGCAGGTGACCTGTATTTTTTCCTGTAGTTGTATTTTCTATATCAAATATTCCTACGATATTGCTTTTTTTTACTACAATATCATTTCCAAGGTGAATATACATAGCTCACGCTTCGCTAACCTTTCCATTTTCTACCGCAAAATGCTTTCCTACTACAAGACCGTTTACAGCATTTTCATTGCATGCCGTAATAAAAACCTGCATGCCCCTCACAA
This sequence comes from uncultured Oscillospiraceae bacterium, assembly GCA_934463345.1. Lineage (GTDB taxonomy): Bacteria > Bacillota > Clostridia > Oscillospirales > Ruminococcaceae > Porcipelethomonas. The sequence goes on from CAKSJL010000030.1 coordinate 2,753, forward strand.
CCTCAAAAACGAGCTTCTGACGACTTTCATCAAGCTCCCCCATAACATCATCAAGAAGTATCACAGGAGCTTCTCTGCGGCTGCTGTAGTAGATCTCAGCCTGTCCCAGCTTTAAAACTAAAGCGGCAGTCTTTTTCTGTCCCTGTGAGCCATAGTCACGTATATTCATGCCATTTATTTTTATGGATATGTCATCCCTGTGTGCGCCATATATGGTATATCCAAGACGTATATCGTCCTCTCTTGCGTCACAAAGCTTTTTGTAATACCTTGCAACAGCATATTCTCCGCTTTTTTCGTCCTCAAGACTGCTTCCGAATATATTTGAACTGTAGGATATCTCAAGTCTCTCACGATCTCCTGTTATGCGGCTGTAGAGCTTTTGACAGCAATCGTTTAGAAGCCCAATATACTGATGGCGCAGCTGTGAGACCGCAGTCCCTATAGCGGCAACCTGCTGATCCCATACTGCAATTGTATCTGCGCCTGTACTCCCGGCTGAAACCAATTTTAAAAGCGCATTCCGCTGCATCAGCAGAGCATCATATCGCTTGACCGTTTCAAGGTTATTAGGCTTGAGCTGACAGCTGCACAGATCGGCAAAGCTCCGCCTTTTTTCCGGACCGCCTCTTATAAGGTCTACATCGTCCGGAGTAAACACAACGCATTTGAAGCTTTCAAAAAGCCTTCCTGTACCCTTTACAGCAACGCCGTTCAAGTTTATCTTCTTTTCCTTTATGCTGTTACGGCTCATGGCATAGCTTATAATCTGATTTCTTCTTCCGTCGTTGAATCCAAGACCTATACTCATGGCTTTTTTACCTATGCCTATATACTCTCTGTCCTTTGAGCCTCTGAAGCTGCGGCAGCCTGTCATAAGCCATACTGCTTCTATAAGGTTTGTCTTGCCCTGGGCATTCATTCCGGTTACAAGGTTATACTGCGGATGAGGTGATATAAGCACCTCTTCAAGGTTTTTAAAGCCGTCTGCCGCAAGAGATGTTACAATCATAGCACTTTTATGATGAACTTTTCTACTGAAACCTCATCACCGCTTCTTATCTTTTTTCCTCTCATGGTACAGACTTCGCCGTTTACACTTACTGCACCGTTTTGTATCAGCTCTTTTGCAAATCCGCCGGTATCGGTAAGACCTGCAAATTTAAGCAGTGAGTCGAGCTTTATATATTCGGTTTTAATACTGGTTTCGATAATTTCCTTATCCATCAGCTTCTCCTTATCCTCTTATCTGAATAGGCATGACAATAAAAGTAAAGCTGTTGCCCTCCATCGGGACTATTTTGACAGCTCTGTTTGCACCGGTCATCTGTATTCTTACCTTGTCAGTTTCAGCCGCCTTTATAGCGTCAAGCAAATATTTGTTATTAAATCCTATTACGACGCTCTCGCCGGATATTTCAGCAGGTATGCTGTCCTCAAGCTTTCCTACAGCCGTACGGCAGCTTACTTTTATTTGTCCGCCCTCAAAGCAGCACTTTACCGGAGCCTTGTTTTTCTCACTCAGAAGCAGAGAGCATCTGTCAAGACAGTGTATGATATCACTCGTATTTACAACAGCTTCCGTTTTGAATTCCTGTGGAATGCTGTTTTTGTAGGCATGAAATTCGCCTTCAAGCAGACGTGTGAATATTCTGTAGCCGTTTACTTCTATTGAAACGTATTTTTTGTCCACATAAATATCGCATTCATTTTCGGCGTCATCTTTTAAGAGCCTTGCAGCTTCCAGAAGAGCTTTCGACGGAACTACAAAATAATACTTTTCACCTCCGGCGATAGCTTCATGACGTATTGCAAGCCTGAAATTATCAATTGCTACCATATTGAAACCACCGTTTTCTATATCAAAAAGTTCACCTGTCAGTATAGGCTTCGTATCAAGCAGAGAGGCAGCATAATTTGTCTGGGTTATCATGCTTTTAAGCGTTTCCTGATTTAAGGATATTTTTCTTTCGTCTGATATTTCAGGAAGTGCAGGATACTCTTCAGCGCTTATTGCCGATATCTGATACTCAGCGTTTCCTCCGCTTATTTTCATGTTGAGGTTTTCATCAACCTCGAATATAACGTTTTCGGAAGGCATTCTTCTTGTTATCTCACTGAACAGACGTGAATTCAGGACAATTTCTCCGCTGTCCTGTGACTGAACATTTATAACTGTAGTGATTCCGATTTCAAGATCGTAGCCTGTAAGCTCAAGCTTGTCAGAATCAAGAAGTATCCTTATTCCTTCAAGTGCAGGTATTGTGGATTTTGAAGATACTGCCTTTGAAACGTTTCCGATTGCTGTGCAGATTTCATCCTTTGCACAGATAAATTTTATAGGGTTCATTTTAATTCCTTTCTATCAAGTTTTATTCAGATGAGATTTATACAGAATGTAAATTTACTGTCTGTATAAATTAACAGGTGGTGATTTTGAGTTGTCTGATGTTATTAATATTATATATTATTAAGTAATAGTTATAGTAGTAGTGCCTGTTGAGTTGTTTAGTAAACTTAAAAAGTCCGAAAACAACAGCCTTTGAGCAGAAAAAGTTTTCAGTGTGGAGGTGTTGATTTTTTTTTGAATGTGTTTAAATTAAAATTGGGTGTTGTATCTGTTGATAAAATGTGCGTTGAAAGTTGATTTTATGGGGATTTTCCTGTTGAATTATAATTTTGTGTCAACATTATGTTGATTGTTGAAAATATAAAACTTTTGAAACCTGTTTTTACTTTGACGTATAAACTTTGAAGATATCTGAATAAATGTATTCCACATCACTTTCAACACTGTGTTGAAAACACGGTTGAAAAGCGTTCAATGTTAATAGTTATCAAGATTCAACAGCTGATCAGACATTGCTTCTGTCCTTTATATTTTTTATAAGATCATCTACCAGTTCTTTTAAATGCGGATCTTTTTTTATGCTTGCCGAAACATTGTTAACTGCATATACAATCGTTGAGTGGTCACGTCCGCCGAATTCAACGCCTATTGAGGCAAGAGGCATCTGTGTTATTTCTCTGACTACATAAATTGCTATTTTTCTCGCATTTGAAACAGCTGAGGCCCTTTTAGCAGAACGGATATCCTCTGGTGTTACGCCGTAAACATTTGCAACCTCGGCAATAATTTTTTCTACTGTTATTGGAAGTGGCTGGTCATCGTTTAAAATGTCCCTGATAACACTCTGTGCCATTGAAATTGAAGGCTGACTTCCGGCGTAATGATTAAGCGCCTTCAATTTTTTTACTGCTCCCTCAAGCTGACGAATATTTGATTTGAGCTTATTTGCTATAAATTGTGCGACGTCATCCGGGATTTTCAGATCGAGAAGTTCTGCCTTTCGGTTAATTATAGCCATTCTTGTCTCAAAATCTGGGGTGTTTATATCGGCAATAAGACCGGATTCAAATCTTGAACGGATCCTGTCCTCAAGAGTCTTGATTGCTTTCGGAGGACGGTCTGATGTAAGAACGATCTGCTTGCCGTCCTGATAAAGTGCATTGAACGTATGGAAAAATTCTTCCTGTGTACTGTTTTTTCCGGCTATGAACTGGATATCGTCCACAAGCAGGATATCTGCGCTTCTGTATTTATCATGAAACTGGGATGTACTGTTTGTCTGGATCGCATTTATAATTTCACTCGAAAATGTTTCACCAGTTACATAAATAATATTGAGGTCATTGTTCTTTTCTTTCATCTCATTTGCTGTTGCAGTTATAAGGTGAGTTTTTCCAAGACCGGACGGACCGTATATGAAAAGAGGATTATATACCATTCCGCCCCCTCCGTCAGCGACCGCTTTGCAGGCAGCATAAGCAAATTCATTCGAGCTGCCTACAATAAATGTGTCAAATGTATAGTCATATTTTGCATATTCATATGTCTTTTCAAGCTGGTGGTGCTTTTCCTCAAGCTCCTCGAAAGTAATAGGTTTGCTGACCTGCATCTCCTCCGGAACTATTATTTCAAGCTCTGCTTTGAAGCCGAGGGTTGCCTGAAGCGCTTTTTCCAGAAGATCTCCGTAGTTTGCTATTACAACCCCTCTCTGGAAATCAGAATCGACCCTGAATACAGCCTTGTTTCCTTCAAGCTTTACGGGCTTCAGGGTTTTTATCCAGAGCTTTATTGCAACGTCACCAATTTCACCGACCTCCCGGCAGTAATCGATCACCAGATTAAATACCTCTTCAAAGGAATTCATTTTTATTTCCTCCTGACTTTAAGGCATGAAAAAATTTTTAGTCGATATCGTCTTTAAACAACGTTTTTTATATTTGCTTTCATTCAACATCTGTTGAACTGGTGCTGTTTAATTATGTGAATAGCATTGCGGAATATTTTCTCTCAACAGTGCGTTTTATCAGCTTTCAACAGCCGCCGGCAGTTTATAATCCCGACATTTTTCATCCTGAGTTTTTTACAATTAATAATAGTATAACATGAAATGTTGAAAAGTGCAAGAGTGGTTGAGAAAAGTGTTGAATAATTTTTAGGTGTTGAAATGGTGTTTATAAATTTTCAGGGTCTGAATTTACCGGTGAACAGTCAGAATTTGCTGTTGAAATTATCAAAAATACGTGCGGAATTTCCTGTGTGAACGGGTTCTAATAGTAAATAATAAAAAATACTTGACAAGCTATGATTTATCATGTATAATTTATTGGTACAGAAAAAATGCGGTTTGCGTTTTTTCGTGATGTTTTAACAAATACGCATGCTTTTGCTTTGCGTTTTACTTCATTATTGTCGGGAGGAGGAACGTCGGAATGAAAAGAACATACCAGCCTAAGAAGCTTCACAGAAAGAAGGAGCATGGTTTCCGTAAGAGAATGTCAACTTCAAACGGAAGAAAGGTTCTTGCTCGCAGAAGAGCAAAGGGCAGAGCGAGACTTAGTCACTAAAATAAGCAGACCACATTTTTCTTGTGGTCTTTTGTTTTAAAGGCAGTGCTCTGTTTGCTGAAAATGAATTTCGGCTTTAAAACAGAGCAGCGCCATGCTTGTATTTTAAAGTGCATAAGAAGATCAGAAAGCATAGATCCTCAAACTTCGAATATAACCTATTTGCAGGTTTATGATCATTTTCTCCACGTATTTTGCTTTTTGGTTAGAATGGTGTTTGAATGTTGTACGGCACTGATAATTTTCATGTCGTTTCCTTTTGTATAATTGCTTATTTTTTTTCAACCAGAAAAATGACTTTCCTTTTTATAGATTCTTATGCACTTTAAAATTATTTTCATAGCCAGGCTATGGAAGTATCGTAAGCTTGAGTGAAAATCAAGGAAGCTTTAAGGCATCTGACGCATAATTTTTGTGGCGATGCTGCCTTGATCCTGACGCTTATCTATCTTGTCAGGATTATAATTCCTTAAAATACGGCAGAAAAGATATGCTTTATACTGAAACTATAAATAAAAACAAGGATTTTCTTTTTCTTTATAAGAAAGGAAAAGCGCTGGTCGGCAAATATGCTGTAATATATGTCAGACCAAATAAAAAGCCATATAACCGTCTTGGAATAACTGCTGGAAAAAAGGTAGGAAATGCTGTTCACAGGAATCGTGCCAAGAGGGTAATCAGGCAGGCTTATCGTGAAAATGAAAAAAATGTTCCTATAGGACTTGATATTGTTATTGTTGCAAGGGCATCGATCTGTAAAATAAAGAGCAGTGATTTTCTTGCATGGCTTGAGACTTCAGGACTTAACAAAACTGAGCCTGAAGCCTTCGGAGAAAAGAAAAAATGAAATATCTTCTGATGGGAATTATAAAATTTTATAAAAAATGTATATCTCCGCTTTTTCCTCCATGCTGCAAGTATTATCCGACGTGCTCGTCATACGGTCTTGAGGCTGTCAGAAAATTTGGATTTTTCAGGGGCGGATGGCTTGCTGTCTGGCGTATACTCAGATGCAATCCATGGAGTATGGGCGGTATAGATTATGTTCCGGATAAATTTGATATCCTGGGCAGGCATAAAAAATAATTAAGGCTGCACAGGATTCATGAAGCTGTTTTTTCGACAACAGTTTCTTTATACTGTGCGCCAGAAGGAATGGAGAATTTATATTGGGTAAAATCAGTGAATTGTTAGGTATTCCTCTTGGCTGGATAATGTACTGGATATACGAAGTTGTAAATAACTACGGTATCTCAATTATCCTCTTTACGCTTCTGACTAAAATAATTATGCTTCCGTTTTCATATAAGCAGCAGCTTGGAAGCGTCAGAATGCAGGCTTTGAATCCGAAGCTTAATCAGCTAAAAAAGCAGTTTGCAAACAATCCTCAGAAGCTTCAGGAGGAGCAGCAGAAGCTTTATCAGCAGGAAGGCGTAAACCCTATGGGAAGCTGTCTTCCGCTTGTTATCACTATGATAATCCTTTATGGTGTCCTGGACGTTGTTTACCGTCCGCTTTCTCATATACTGAGAGTTTCCTCAGATATTATAGACAAGGCGAAGGATATCATAATTTCAAAAAATCTTGCAACGGAGAATCTTCTGAAATCCCGTCCGGAGCTTACTATCTTAAAGCAGATAAAAAATAATCCGGAATTATTCAAGGATAGCTTCAAGAATAGTGGGATAGACTCTGACATTGTTGACAAGATTGTGGGCTTCAAAAATACATTTCTGGGAGTTGACCTGGGATCAGTTCCAAGCATACATCCGGATACCTGGAATAAGGCGGCTGTTGCCCTTATACTTATACCGATAATTTCCGGTGTTGTTCAGCTGCTTTATACTATTTATTCACAGTACAAGTCAAGACAGATGAATCCTGGTATGGCTAAAATGCAGGGTTCTGGCTGTATGAACGTTATGCTTTACGGTATGCCGATATTCTCTGTATGGCTTGCATTCAGCGTACCGGCTGGTGTTGGCTTCTACTGGATCTGGTCATCTGTATTTGCATTTTTGCAGTCGTTTCTGCTTTATATGTACTTTACTCCGAAGCGCATTGAGGTTATTAATGCAAAGCTTAAAGAAAAGAATAAGAATAAAAAACCCGGACTTATGCAGCGTATGATGGAACAGCAGAGTGAGCTTATGAAGGCTCAGAACGGTGGTTCGGGTGCTGATTACGATTCCGATACCAAGGGAATGTCACGTGCAGAAAAACAAAATTACAACAGACAGCTTATTAATGAAGCCAGAAAGAGAATGGCTGAAAAATACGGCGAAGAATACAATGAGGATGACAGTGACAAGTCATAATAAAAACTCTGACTGAAAGTATTGCTTTGATCGTAAATGAAAGGGGCGATCTTTGATGAATAACGATGATGAAAAGTTCATTCCAATGGATTTATGCGGAACATTTACAGGAAAATCTATTGATGAGGCTAAGGAAAAGGCAGCGGAAGAATTTAACGTCAGTGCTGATCAGATAACATTCAAGGTTCTGAATGATGTTAAGAAAGGTCTTTTCGGAAAGATAAAAGAAGAAGCGAAAGTCTGGGCTGGTTATAACCGTCCGGTTATAGATGATGTCACAGTAATAGACGGCATAAAATCAAGTAATGACGTTGACGATCAGGTTGAATGCTGCCGAAGCTATCTTGAAAAAGTGATAAAAAATATGGGGATCGAAGCTGAGATCTCCATTGTAAATTCAGACAATAACTTCTATATTGATATTGACAGCAAAGGCTCTGGAGCAGTTATAGGAAAGCGTGGAGAAACACTTGACGCACTTCAGTATCTGACTTCACTTGTAGTAAACAAGCATGACGGAGAATATAAGAGAGTTACTCTTAACAGTTGCGGCTACAGGGAAAAGAGAGAAGAAACTCTTATTCAGCTTGCAAATAAAATTGCCAGAAAAGCAATTAAGAATGCAAGACCTACAACCCTTGAGCCTATGAATCCTTATGAAAGAAGAATTATTCATTCTGCCATAGCAAAGATAGACGGGGTAAGTTCAAAGTCAGTCGGTGAAGAACCGTACCGAAAGGTTATTATAACGCCGGATCACGTCAGAAAAAATGACAGCAGAAAGGGCGGATATAAAAAGAAAAAAGGTGACGGACCACGTTCGCTTGATCTGAAAACAAGCTTTGAAAAGGATTATAAAAAGCCAAAGCCGGAAGATAACATCAACGCCGGTCTTTATGGTAAAATTGAACTTTAAAAGTGAGGCGGATAGTTTTTATCCGCCTCTGTTTTGTATAGGAACAAGGAGATATTTATGTCAACTATTGCGGCAATTGCAACCCCGGATGCTCCGGGAGGTATAGCAGTTATAAGAATTTCCGGTGCGCAATCCATTGAAATTGCTGATGCAGTTTTTAAGGCTTTCAGTAATAAGAAAGTTTCTGATATGGAGGGATATACCTGCGCCTACGGAAATATTATGGATGACGAGGAAACTGCGGACGATGTTATTCTGACTTTATTTCGGGCGCCAAGAAGCTATACGGGCGAGGATGTTGTGGAAATATCCTGTCATGGGGGAAGATTTTTGACCCGTAAGATACTTCGCATTATTTTAAAGAATGGCGCTGAACCGGCACAGGCAGGAGAATTTACTAAGAGAGCGTTTATGAATGGGAAACTCTCGCTTACACAGGCAGAAGCAGTAATGGATATTATTTCGTCAGCCGGAGAAAATGAACTGAAATGTGCAAGGTCATTAAAAGAGGGTGCGCTTTTCAGAAAGATAAACACACTTAAAAATGATGTTGTGAAAATTCTTGGAGACCTTGCAGCCTGGGCTGATTTTCCGGAGGAAGATGTTCCGGAGGTAAGACCGGATGTACTGCTTTCAGAGCTTTGCGGAATTGAAGAAAAATTCAGAAAGCTTTCTGGAGAATATGATTACGGCAGGATAGTCAAAAACGGAATAAATACTGTTATTACTGGCAGACCCAATGCGGGCAAATCTACTCTTATGAATTGTCTGACGGGTTTTCAGCGCAGCATTGTAACTGATATAGAGGGAACTACAAGGGATGTTGTCGAGGAGAGTGTAAGAGTGGGCAATTTCACGCTTCGCCTTTCCGATACTGCTGGTATCAGGTCAACCGATGATATAATAGAAAGTATGGGGGTTGATATTGCATTTAAAAGATTAGATGAAGCTGACCTTGTATTTGCAGTTTTCGACAGCAGCCGGAAAATATCAGACGATGATAAAAGAATTATTGATCACGTAAACAGCGAAAAAACGATCGCTATAATTAATAAGACGGATATGGAAAGTGAAATTGATAAAACGTACATCTACAATCATTTTCCGTATGTCGCTGAAATATCTGCAAAAAATGAAAGTGGATTTGAAAACATAGAAAAGCTTATTGAAAAGATGTTTGATAAAAATGAATCTCTGGAAACAGGATTTATTGCAAATGAACGTCAGAAAAATTGTCTTGATGTTGCATACAGCTATATTTCAGAAGCAAGAACTGCTCTTGAGGAGGGCGTTTTGCTGGATGGCATTACAGTTCTGCTTGACAGCGCTGCACAGAAATTAATGGAGCTTACCGGTGAAAAAGTTTCTGAACAGGTTGTTGACGATGTATTTTCAAGATTCTGTGTCGGAAAATAAGTTTATAATGTTCCACGTGGAACATTGTACGTTTTGTTGTAAATATTAAGGCAAGGCTGTAAATATAAAAATACAGTCAAGCTGGTATTTTTTCGGAGGAAAAAATGAATTATAATATGGGTGAATTTGAGGTTGCTGTAGTTGGCGCCGGACATGCTGGTGTTGAAGCTGCTCTGGCAAGTGCAAGGCTTGGCTGCAAAACAGTTCTGTTTACAATCTCACTGGATCAGATTGCAAACATGCCATGTAATCCTTCAATTGGCGGTACTGCTAAAGGCCATCTTGTAAGAGAAATAGACGCACTCGGTGGAGAAATGGGACGAGCTGCAGACAAATGCTTTATACAAAGCCGTATGCTTAACAAAGGAAAAGGACCGGCTGTTCATAGTCTCAGGGTGCAGGCAGACAGAGTGAAGTACCACAGCTATATGAAAAAAGTTTGTGAAGCTCAGGAAAATCTCTGCATAAAGCAGGCTGAGGTTGCTGAGATTCTCACTGAAAACGGCAGCATTACCGGAGTAAGAACACGTCTTGGCGCTGAATATTCAGTAAAGGCTGTTATTATTGCAACCGGAACATACCTTAAAGGAAAGATACATATAGGAGAGGCTTCCTATGAAAGCGGTCCTGATGCTGCACTTCCGGCAATATATCTGTCAGAAAGTTTGCGCAGAAATGGAATTGAACTGAGAAGATTCAAAACGGGTACTCCATGTCGTGTCCATAAAAGAAGCATTGATTTCGACAAAATGGAGAAGCAGGACGGAGACAGCGAAATTGTGCCGTTTTCTTTTGAAACTGATAAAAATGGTCTTGAGAATATTGTTTCATGCTATATAACATATACTAACACTCAAACTCATAAGGTTATACTTGATAATCTTGATCGTTCGCCGCTTTATTCCGGAAGGATAGAGGGAATTGGTCCGAGATACTGTCCGTCGATTGAGGACAAGATTGTCAGATTTGCCGACAAAGAAAGACATCAGCTTTTTGTTGAGCCAATGGGACTTGATACTGACGAATATTATTTGCAGGGAATGTCGTCGTCACTTCCCGAGGATGTTCAGCAGAGCTTTCTGAGAACGATCAAGGGACTGGAAAATGTAGAAATAATGCGTCCGGCGTATGCTATTGAATATGACTGCTGTGATCCGGTTCAGATGAAGTCAACTCTTGAATTCAAGAGTTTAAAGGGATTGTTCGGCGCAGGACAGTTTAACGGAAGCTCCGGATATGAAGAAGCGGCGGCTCAGGGACTTGTAGCGGGAATAAATGCTGCACTTTCTGTTCAGGGAAAAGAACCGCTTCTGCTTGATCGTGCAAGCTCGTATATAGGAACGCTTATTGATGATCTCGTTACAAAGGGGTGTGCTGATCCTTACAGAATGATGACCTCAAGAAGTGAATACCGTCTTGTTTTGAGACAGGATAATGCAGACCAGCGACTTACACCAATAGGATATCGGCTTGGACTTATCAGCGAAGAAAGATATCAACATATGCTCGACAAGGAAAATCAGTCGGAGAATGAAATAAAAAGGGTGCGAAAGCTTAACGTTGCTCCATCGGATAAGCTTAACAGTTTTCTTGAAAGTCATGGCACATCTCCTCTTGCAACAGGCTGTAAGCTGGCGGATCTTATAAGGCGGCCTCAGCTTGGATATGACGAACTTGCTGAATTTGATCCGGAAAGACCTGAGCTATCTGATGAGGTTAGGGAACAGGTTGAACTTCAGATAAAATATGAAGGGTATATTCAGAAGCAGATGGAACAGATAGAAATAATGAGAAAGCTTGAGGGTAAATCACTGCCGAACAATATTGATTATTCTCAGATTCGTGGACTAAGGCTTGAAGCAGCTGAAAAGCTTAATAAGCACAAACCTGAAAATATCGGTCAGGCGTCAAGAATATCCGGAGTTTCACCGGCAGATGCATCAGTTCTTGCTGTATGGCTGGAGCAGAAAGGCAGGAATAAATAATGAATTTTGAATTCGCAGAGAAAATATTTTCTGAAAATAAGCTTGAATATACTTATGAACTTCATAAAAAGCTTGAAATTTATTGTGACTTTCTGATTGACTATAATAGGAATGTTAACCTTACTGCCATTACAGAACCGGAAGATATATGGCTTAAACATTTTGCCGATAGTATATTACTGCTCAAAAATGTTAACATTCCTGATGGTGCATCACTTATTGATATTGGAACAGGCGCAGGTTTTCCGTCAGTACCGGTTAAGCTTTACAGAGATGATATAAGACTCACAATGCTTGACAGCCTTAATAAAAGAGTTGTGTTTCTTGAAAAGCTGTGTGAAAGACTTGGAATAAAGGCTGAAGTTATTCATGGACGTGCTGAGGAATATGGACGCAATGAGGCATTTCGTGAAAAGTTTGATATTGCAACAGCAAGAGCGGTTGCAGCGATGCCTGTACTGAGTGAATACTGTATGCCTTTAGTAAAAAAAGGCGGAATATTTGCTGCGATGAAAGGACCGGGAGAAGATGCCGGAAATGCTGAAAATGCTGTTAAAATATTGGGAGGCGGCGGTATTCAGGTTTATGATTACATGCTTGGCAGCGATGAAAGAAGAAAAATATTTCTCGTAAAAAAAATATCGCAGACTCCGACAAAGTATCCGAGAAACAGCGGTCAGATAAAAAACAAACCGTTGTAATAAACAATAATAATGAAGAAAAATCCGCTTTTAGAAGTAATAAAAGCGGATTTTTTGTGTGGAAATAATTTCCTCGGTAAGGTATAATTAAATTGTGAAATGAACGGGAAAAGAAAACCGGAATTTCATGACATAAAAATACGGGCATATTATTGCAGCAAATTTTTTAATGCTGAAAAAGATTATGCTTTGGAAAGGAAGTTTGATATGGCGGCATTTTTAAATTTTACCAAGGAAAAGGAGCGTGAAAAGGAACGCTATCGTGAGGAAAACAAGGTCGTACAGATCCCGGTTGCAGAAATTGTACCAAATCCTCATCAGCCGAGAAGCGAATTTGACTACAGTGATATCAGCTCACTTGCTGAAAGCATTTGTCAAAATGGAATTTTGCAGCCATTATCGGTAAGAAGGCTGGAAAATGGATATGAGCTTATTGCAGGTGAAAGACGTCTCAGGGCGTCAAGATTGCTTCAGCTGAAATATGTCCCATGTATTGTTCTTAATATTTCTGCAAGGACAAGCGCTGTTCTGGCATTAGTGGAAAATATTCAGCGTCAGGATCTGTCATTTTTCGATGAGGCAGCTGCAATCGAAAAGCTTATAAGCTATTATGGAATGACTCAGGAGGATGCTGCAATAAAACTTGGAAAAGCACAGTCAACCATAGCGAACAAGCTGAGGATACTAAAGCTTTCAGAAGAAGAAAAGGAGCTGATAACAAAATTCAATTTAACGGAACGTCATGCAAGGGCATTGCTGCGTCTTGGAAGCAAGGAGGATAGACTTGAGATCATAAATAAGATTGTAAAGAATAACCTCAATGTTGAGCGTACAGAAGCGGCAATTGACGATTATCTTGGAAAGGTGCGTGATAAGGAAAGTTACAGAAAAAGAAGCAAAGTGTTTCAGAATGTGAAAATATTTGTGAACACTATAAACAAAGCAGTTGAGACTATGAAGGCAGCAGGTATTGCTGCGGATTCAAAGAAAATTCAGAATGAGGATTACATAGAATACAGGGTCAAAATTCCGATTCTGAAAAATGAAAATGTTCCACGTGGAACAATCACGAAATAAAAATTAAGGGCAATCACAAAATAAAAACAGGTTTTTGGGCATGAATTTATAATTCATGCCCTTTTTTTACGTTATAACAGAAATTATTCTTTACATAGAAGCGTAAAAGTGGTATAATTTAAAAAGTAACGAAAGGCAGGGGTGATAAAATGGGAAAGGTGTTTGCGGTCGTTAACCAGAAAGGCGGAGTCGGAAAATCAACGACAGTTGTTAATCTTTCTGCTTATCTTGGATCGAGAGACAAAAAAGTTTTGTGCATTGACATTGATGCACAGGGAAATACAACGACCGGATTTGGAATAAAAAAGAAATCTGCGAAATTCACATCCTATGACGTGATGACTGGAAAATCACGTATTCAGGATGCAATAGTCCATACGGAATTTAAAAATGTGAGTCTTGTTCCGGCAACTTCTGACCTTGCAGGCGCTGAAATTGAAATGATTGAGCTTGAGGACAGAATGAACCGGCTTAAAATGCAGCTTCTGACCTGTCGTCTGGACTATGATTATATTATAATTGACTGCCCTCCGTCACTTAGTCTTATAACTGTAAATGCGCTTGTTGCGTGCGATAAGCTCATTATACCGATGCAGGCTGAGTTTTATGCTCTTGAAGGATTAAGTCAGCTTATGGAAACTATAAAGATAGTGAGAACTAAATATAATCCTCTTCTTAGTATAGAAGGAATACTTTTCACTATGTTTGATTCAAGACTGAATGTCAGCAATCAGGTTGTAGAAGAGGTAGAAAAATATTTTCCGGACAAGGTATTCAAGACGAAAATTCCAAGAAATGTGCGTCTTTCAGAAGCTCCGAGCCATGGCAAACCGGTAATGTATTATGACAAAAGCTCCAAGGGAGCAGAATATTATGAATTACTCGGACTTGAAATACTTGGGGAGAAACCTAAACCAAAGGAAAAGAAAAAGTTATTTGGAAGAAAATCAAAGTAAGGAAGGTGAATAAATGGCATCAAAAGGAGGACTGGGTTCCGGTCTTGGCGCTCTTTTTGAGGATAACACCAGTGATACTGCTGCATCACAGACGCTGAGAATATCCGAAATAGAACCGAACAGGGGACAACCAAGAAAAAACTTTGATGATGAATCAATATCAGCACTTGCCGATTCAATAAAACAGCATGGAATATTGCAGCCGCTTCTTGTCAGACCATATGGCAGCGGATATCAGATCGTTGCCGGAGAACGCCGGTGGAGAGCTGCGAGAATGCTGGGTATGTCGGAAGTTCCGGTTCAGATCAAGGAACTGAGCGACCTTGAAGCAATGCAGCTTGCGCTTATAGAAAATCTTCAGCGTGAGGATCTTAATCCTGTCGAGGAGGCTCAGGGTTATTTTGAACTGACTGAAAGCTATGGTATGACACAGGAGGATATTTCTAAAATTGTTGGACGTTCACGTTCTGCTATTGCAAATTCATTAAGACTGTTGAGTCTGCCGGAAGAGATAAGACAGATGCTTGCGGACGGCGACCTTACAGTTGGGCATGCAAAGGCTCTTTTATCATTTGACAATGATTATGATATGATAGTTGCAGCAAGAAAAGCATGCGGAGGAAAGATGACTGTAAGAGCGCTTGAAAAACTTGCCCAGAGTAACGATAAAACTCAGGAGCCAAAGAGCAACGAGCGAATTGACAGCTATTTCAAAGAAATGGAAATAGGACTGCACGAAGCTCTTGGCCGCAAGGTGAAAGTTGAGTACGGCAAAAATAAAGGCGCTCTGATACTTGAATTTTATGATAAGGATGATCTCTCTGCACTTGCAGAAAGACTTGTTAATTAAAGGAGAAAAAACAATGATAGATATGAAACTTATCAGGACAAATCCTGAGCTTGTAAAAGAAAACATAAAGAAGAAATTCCAGAATGAAAAGCTTGAGCTTGTTGACAAGGTAGTTGAGCTTGACAAAAAGTATCGTGAAACAAAAATGGAATGTGATGATCTGAGAAATCAGAGAAAGACAAAGAGCAAGGAAATCGGTGGACTTATGGCAAAGGGTCAGAAGGATGAAGCTGAAAAGGTTAAGGCAGAAGTAAGCGAAATCGGAAAAAAGCTTGCGGAAATGGAAGAGCTTGAGGTTAAAATGGAGGGTGAAATCAGAGAAATAATGCTGGTCATCCCTAATATTATTGATGAAAGCGTTCCGATTGGTAAGGATGACAGTGAAAATGTCGAGGTCGAAAGATACGGAGATCCGTTTGTTCCGGAATTTGAAGTTCCTTATCATGTTGATATAATGGAAAAGCTTGATGGTATTGACCTTGACAGTGCAAGAAAAACAAGCGGAAACGGTTTCTATTATCTTTGCGGAGATATCGCACAGCTTCAGTCATGCATTCTTTCCTATGCAAGAGATTTCATGATCGACAAAGGATTCACATACTATATTCCGCCTTTTATGATTCGCAGTAATGTCGTTACAGGCGTTATGAGCTTTGCTGAAATGGAAGGCATGATGTATAAAATTGAGGGCGAGGATCTTTACCTTATCGGAACAAGCGAGCATTCAATGATAGGAAAATTCATTGATACTATTATACCGGAGGCAGAGCTTCCTAAGACTCTCACAAGCTATTCACCTTGTTTCCGTAAGGAGGTTGGTGCTCATGGTATTGAGGAGAGAGGCGTTTACAGAATACATCAGTTTGAAAAGCAGGAAATGATAGTTGTCTGCAAGCCGGAAGAAAGCATGGACTGGTTCAAAAAGCTTTACATGAATACAGTTGAGTTTTTCAGAACTCTTGATATTCCTGTAAGAACCCTTGAATGCTGTTCCGGAGATCTTGCCGACCTCAAGGTAAAGAGTCTTGACGTAGAAGCATGGTCACCTCGTCAGAAGAAATATTTCGAGGTGGGCAGCTGTTCAAATCTTGGTGATGCACAGGCAAGAAGACTTGGAATCAGAGTAAAGGCGGAGAGCGGAGAAAAATACTTTGCTCATACTCTCAATAATACAGTAGTAGCGCCGCCGAGAATGCTGATTGCGTTCCTTGAAAACAATCTCAACGAGGACGGCAGTATCAGAATTCCAAAGGCATTGCAGCATTACATGAGAAAAGAAAAGATTGAAGTAAAGAAATAAATAACTCCTTCTTATAAAAATAAGAGCCGGCGGATCTCTGAAATGCTCCCCTTTTGTTAGACAATGTGGTATAATAGAAATATACCAATAAAAAATCTAACGAAAGGGGGCATT
>CAKSJL010000031.1 GCA_934463345.1 uncultured Oscillospiraceae bacterium
CTCTCTCGTTCGACAGCTTTATTATTATATCACCTATCTCCCCTCTTGTCAATTACTTTTTTCGCTTTTTTATCTTTACTACAACTGAATGCCTTATTATTCGACATTAAATATTAATAATGCACAAAAACCTATTATATATTTGACTGAAATCGTTGTTTCAAGTATAATTAACGATAATAATACAAAATATGAGGTGATTGTTTTATGCCAGATTACACTATAATGCAATGGATCTTGTTTTTCTTTCTTTATTGCTTCTTCGGATGGTGTTTTGAAACCGCACTCGTTTCTTCACGTGAAAAGCGCTTTGTAAATCGTGGATTTCTGAGAAGTCCTTTTCTTCCTATCTATGGCTTTGGTTCTATTATAATGATAATTGCAGGAAATCCATTTATGGATGACCCGGTTTTAATGTTCGTCTGCGGTGCGCTTTCCGCAACCCTGATGGAGTACATAACCGGCTGGCTCATGGAGCTTCTCTTTAAAACCCGTTACTGGGATTACAGCGACTGCTGCTATAACATTTCAGGCAGAATATGCGCTGAAGCAACTCTTCTATGGGGCTTCATGACGCTTCTCGTCAATTATAAGGTACACATCCACATAGAACCGCTGATCACAAAACTGAGTGTTGCTGCTGTAAATACAATAGATATTGTTCTGATCGTAATTTTCACTGCCGATCTGATCATATCTGCCAAGGCAGCAATTGATGTAAACAATATTCTTAAGAGAATGACTGAAATTCGTGAGGAACTGGCTCAGCTCAACACAAAGCTGAAAGAAGCAGCTGAGGAAAACCAGCATATTGAGGGAATCAAGCAAAAGATACAGCAGCTTCAGTCAGAACGTTCAAATGTTTCCGGAAGAATCAATTTCCTGAAAAAAGATTTCATTAATGCCCACCCACATGCTAAATCCACAAAATTCAATACTGCACTGACTGAGTTGAAAATCAAAATTCATGATAAGGCCGAAAAGAAAAAACATTAACACTTGCTGAACAGTAAAATAAAAGCTTTTTTAAAGACTTCTCTTCTACATCATTATTCATTTGGTTAATCTGCCAGTTTACAAACGCAAATGCCTGCCGATTTAAATCAGCAGGCATTTTTCATTACCTCATATATCACTTAGTACCAAAAATTCTGTCTCCTGCATCGCCAAGACCCGGAACTATGTAATTATTCTCGTCAAGTCCCTCGTCCTTTGCACCACAGTAAATATCAACATCAGGATGTGCTTCCTCAAGGCGCTTTATACCCTCAGGTGATGCAATAATACACATAAACTTTATATTTTTTACTCCTGCTGCCTTGATCTCATTTATAGCTCCTACAGCAGTATTGCCAGTTGCCAGCATCGGGTCAACAACAATAACATCTCTTTCTGCAACATCGTCCGGAAGCTTGCAGTAATACTTTACAACATTACAGTTTTCATCGTCTCTGAACATACCAATATGTCCGATTTTCGCCGCCGGAACCATATTCGTAACGCCCTCAATCATCCCAAGGCCTGCACGAAGTACCGGCACAAACGCCAGCTTTCTTCCTGAAATTATCTTTGTCTTTGCAACAGCAAGAGGAGTTGCGATCTCAACCTCTTTAAGCGGAAGATCCCTTGTTGCCTCATAACAAATAAGCATTGCCGTTTCAGATACAAGCTCTCTGAACTCCTTTGCTCCTGTATTTTTATCCCTCATAAGAGAAATTTTGTGCTGAATAAGAGGATGGTCAATTAAATGTAATCCTGCCATAATAGTTACTCCTTATATAGAATCCGAACGCATTTCCCCTGTGAACGGATTCATAATTTTATAATATAATTTATAATTTCAAAGAGATAATCAGCGGTTCATAGCCTCAATATCCTTAAATTTGTCAATTCTCCTCTGATGACGACCGCCTTCAAAGTCAGTGCTGAGAAACACATCAACAATTTCTGCCGCTGTTCCCGGTCCTATAGTTCTTGCACCCATACACAAAATATTTGCATCATTGTGCATTCTTGTGTATTTTGCCGTAAAATAGTCTGCACAGAGAGCCGCCCTGATACCGTTCACCTTATTTGCCGCCATTGACATTCCAACGCCGGTTCCGCAGATCAGTATACCCTTTTCACATTTTCCTTCCTTAACAGCCTTTGCAACCTCAAGGGCAATGTCAGGATAATCGCATGATTCTCCATTGCAGCCGACATCAAGAATATCCAGTTCTTTCTGCTTTAACTGTTCCAGAATTTCTGTTTTTAAATTATAACCAGCATGGTCGCTTCCTATTGCTATCATTTTTTTCTCCATATAACATTTCACATTAACCGGTAATTTGCTGCCGGTTTTAAATACTAATAATCACATGATCAGTGCAAATATCACAAAAACATTGTGCACCTGACTTCATTTATTATTATATCATATATATTTTGTAAAATCAACCTGCATTCAGATTAATTAGATCTTTTTCTGCCTTAACAAGCTGCAAATAGCTTGCTTCAAGCCTTTCAGGGGCATAAAACCCATGATGAAACGCTGCCTGACATATTCCTGCCGCTGACTGATTTCTCAGATGCTGCGGTGAAAGACTGAATTTCATATCATTAAATTCTGATAAAAAATCCACAGCACCATCGCCAGTCAGAATAATATTTTCATTACAGCTGCACAGAATATCGTAAAGCTTTTCACTCTCAATTATAACATCTTTTTCAAGCCTTTTCGCTGTACAGCCGCAGAATCTGAAAACTCCGGCATAAACAAGCTTCTGCCTTGCCTTCATAACCGGGCAGACGATTCCATCCGCTGGGAAATTATAAGCCAACCCTTCAAGAGTCGATATTCCGCAGCATTCAATACCAAGCGCAAACGCCATAGCCTTTACAGCTGCCACCCCTATTCTTATTCCGGTGTATGAACCTGGTCCATTTCCCACAGCAATCCTGTCTATAGCCTTCATGTCCTTTTCACAGTCTGAAACAAGCTTTTTTACCATGGGTAGTATCACCTGAGAATGGGTTCTCGCCGTCATAACAGATGTCTGCCCGAGCATGATTTCATCTTCAAAAAGTGCCGCAGAAGCAGTCTTTCCTGAGGTTTCAATTCCCAGAGTCAGCAAATCTCTCATCTCCCTCAACAGTTATTTCACGCTCATCATCACTGAGCCTTTCAATTGTAATATATATAGTTTCCGGCGGAAGTATATCGCCAATATTCTCCGACCACTCCACTGCAAAAACGCTTTCCTCCTGCGGGTAATCATAAAATCCCGTCGATTCAAGCTCGCATGAATCAGTAATTCTGTACATATCAAAGTGATAGAGATCAATATCGCCATGATACTCGTTCACAATAGCAAAAGTCGGGGATGTCACCTCATCTTTCAGTCCAAGTCCTGCCGCAAGTCCTCTTGTAAAAGTAGTTTTTCCTGCCCCAAGACCGCCCTTATATGCAATTATATCGCCCTTTCTGAGCATAGAACCGATTTTTTCAGCAAAAGCAATCGTTTCCTCAGGATTTGACGTTTTTACCCTCATTAAAATCTACCTCAATTTTTTTGCCGGATCAGAACAAACCGGTTATATTTCCGTTATTGTCACAGTCAATGTTAAGAGCTGCCGGTTTTTTAGGAAGTCCCGGCATGGTCAGGATATTTCCGGTCAGTGCAACAACAAAGCCTGCACCAGCTGAAAGCTTTACATCACGAACTGTGATCTTAAAGTTCTCCGGTTTTCCAAGCTTTGCTGGATCGTCAGAAAGCGAATACTGCGTTTTGGCAACACACACCGGAATATCGTCAAATCCCAGAGCAATTATTTCTTTAAGAGCCTTTTCTGCCGCAGTCGTATACACAACGCCGTCAGCACGATATATTTCCCTCGCAATAATATCCAGTTTTTCCTTTATAGAAAGCTTTTCATCGTAGATAGGAGCAAAATGTGAAGGCTTACTTTCAACGGTAGAAATAACCTTTTCCGCAAGATCCTTTCCACCCTCTCCGCCTTTTGCAAAGATCTCGGTCATTGAAACCTCAACATTCCTGTCTGCACAGAATTTTTCAACAATTTTTATTTCAGCATCTGTATCTGTATGAAAACGGTTTATAGCAACAACAACCGGAACACCGAATTTCTGCATATTCTCAATGTGAACCCCAAGATTTACAATGCCCCTTTCAAGAGCCTCTGTATTTTCCTCCTGGAAACTGTCTTTCGGAATTCCGCCATTATATTTAAGCGCCCTTATTGTTGCGACAAGAACTACACAATCCGGTTTCAATCCGCCGAAACGGCACTTGATATCAAAAAACTTTTCAGCGCCCAGATCTGAACCGAAGCCAGCTTCAGTAATACAGTAATCGCCAAGCTTTAACGCCAGATTTGTCGCCCTGAGTGAATTGCATCCATGAGCGATATTGGCAAATGGGCCGCCATGTATAAGCGCAGGTGTGTTTTCAAGAGTCTGAACCAGGTTCGGCTTTAA
The DNA here is from genome assembly GCA_934463345.1 of uncultured Oscillospiraceae bacterium. Lineage (GTDB taxonomy): Bacteria > Bacillota > Clostridia > Oscillospirales > Ruminococcaceae > Porcipelethomonas. Next base: position 4,481 of record CAKSJL010000031.1, read on the forward strand.
AGCATCCTTCAAAAGCGCAGTCATAGCGCCCTGTACACCCAGTTTTTCCGCATATACTGGCTCTCCGGAATAGTTATAGCCTACAAGAATATTGCCGATTCTCCTTTTAAGATCATCAAGATCTGACGCAAGGCAGAGTATTGCCATAATTTCCGAAGCAACCGTTATCTGAAAACCGTCCTCACGAGGGATTCCATTCATTTTTCCGCCCATGCCTATAACAATATTTCTGAGAGCTCGGTCATTCATATCAAGACATCTCTTGAAAAGAATCCTTCTCTGGTCAATATTCAGCTCATTTCCCTGCTGCATATGATTGTCAACCGCAGCACAAAGAAGATTGTTTGCAGCAGTAATAGCATGCATGTCTCCTGTAAAATGCAGATTTATATCCTCCATCGGAACAACCTGTGAGTAACCGCCTCCGGCAGCTCCGCCCTTTATTCCGAAAACCGGACCGAGCGAAGGCTCTCTGAGAGCCAGAACCGCATTCTTTCCGATTCTGTTCATGGCCTGTGCAAGCCCGACGCTGACCGTTGTTTTTCCTTCGCCTGCCGGAGTAGGGTTAATTGCCGTAACAAGAATAAGCTTTCCGTTTTCTCTGTCAGCAAGCTTTGAGTACAAAGCCTCAGACAGTTTTGCCTTGTAATGACCATAAGGCTCTATATCTTCATCCGATATTCCGAGCTTACCGGCAATTTCAGTAATCGGTTTCATTTTTGCGCTGTGCGCAATCTCAATATCACTTAACATATTATCAACAGCCGCTCTCAGTAAAAGCAGCTCTCCTTTCATACCTTAATCAGCAGACCAACCTTTGTCTGTACGTTTATTGTCATAAAATCATTATAGCATTTTAAAGCGCAAAATGCAAATCTCCTGTTCTGTCAGAAGTAACTTACATTTATTCTCTTACCCATTTTTTTCAGACATTCAGCAAGCTCATCAGCAATTCTCATTTTCAGGCTGAAACTTATAGGAAGATTCGGATTCTGGTGCGCCGGATTTTTTGCTCTTCCTACAAAAAAGTTTATATCAGTAGCCTCTTCAAAGAGTATTCTGGCAATTCGTGAAGCACCGTCACGCTTCATGCTCCAGTCGTAATAACATTCATTGTCAGAAATATAACTTTTGGCATATTCAAGGACTCTTGTCATTGTAATAACACCCTCTGTTGTAAGGTCAACGCCTTTAATTTCAGCTGTCGGAGGAATTTCAGGATCAAGATAGTCAAGCTCCGGTATAACAGCTGTCCCAAGATAATTTGCAGCGATCGTCGAGGTAGTGCCTCCGGCAATAATTCTCTTTCCCTCTTTGGAAAAGAAAAGCGCCATCATCTTGTTTGCGTCAGCAGGGTCAGCCGGAGGGCCAAAAAGAAGATTGACCGGTTTTCTCTGTCTTATTTTAATAGCCGCAACCGTCGTATCATCTCCCGGTTCATTCGCATAAAGGGAATTACATTCGTCAAGGATAAGCGTTGATATGACTTTTGCACTGTAATTTGGCTCATAGAGTCTTTCAATGTACTCTATAATATTTTCCCTCTGCCAACCAAAATTCATATACTGCCCGACTCCTGCCCAGATTGCACCGTCACTCATGGCAATAAATACATCGTTTTCACAGATTGATATTTTTGAGGTGTATATATTCTTTCCGCCCATTTCAGATGTTGTTTTAGAATACTCGTAATTTTTTCCATTGCGCAGAAGAATAACCTGAGGATTGTCATACTGTATTATCTCAGCCTCACTATTGTCACGAATACACATAATTGTAAATGTCGAATATGCAACTTTCCTCACCTCGCATACCGGAAGCGTTGCCGCAATTGTTGAAACGCAATCCTCTATGCTCATATTGTTGGCGATCATTGTTGATATTATCTTTGATGTAAGCGTTGAAAGAATACTTGCCTTAACTCCGCTTCCAAGGCCATCTGCCAGAACAAGAACAGTATAATTATCGCCCTTTTCAATCACCTCAACATGATCTCCGCAAAGCTGCTCGCCCTTTTTGTTAATGCTGTGGTATCCCACATCAGTACAAAGATTATTCATCGCTCAGGCTCTCCTTTAAATTTGTAAGCGCAACCTTTGTTTCTGCAACTGTTTCTCCAAGCAATGATGCAATTTCCTGAACCGTTCTCATCTGCTTTTCAATTACCTTGTCAGTTATTTCAATTGTGCTGCTGCATATATTGCTTCTCTTTTCACGTTCCTTTTCTTCCTGAGTAATATCCTTCATTATACCCATTATTATATGATATTCCTTGTCATATATAATGCTTTCCTCAATATATTTTCCGTATTCAGTAAGAAAAATCTTTTTATCATGGATATTGATTCCTGTATCCATAACTGTTATGTATTCAATCGGATTCAAAACCCTTACAACAGGAGAATTTATAATATCCGACTCGTTTTTTATATTAAAAATCTCGCATGCTGATTTATTTATCTGCTGAACCTCAAGCTCCTCGTTAAGAACCATTATACCATTAGGAGTATTTCTGATAATCTTATCAGAAAACGACTCAGCCTTATCCTTCAGGAACGGAAGACACATTGTAAAGTCAGCCTTGTTCTGGTACACTGCAACTGCCTTTTCACGACAGGTATCGTATCCGCAGCTTCCACAGTTAAGCTCCTGATCAGGAGAGGTTTTTCCCATTTTATGAAGGATTTCCTCAATTATTCTGGTGCTCGGCATTGCTCTGTGAAGAATTTCTCCTTTAAATTCCTTTCTGAGCCTTTCACTGCTGTACTCAGGAACTTTAAACCTTTCCTTTCCAGCATAACGATCAACAGCAACATAATCCCTCACAGGCTGTCGGTGTTCACGATTCATAGCCGGTCCACCAATACAGCTTCCAGCACAGGCTGACATTTCTATAAAACAGTTCTCTATTTTTCCGTCAATAATATCCTTTATCGCTGCAATACAATTTTCCGTTCCGTCTACTGATATATAGCTGTACTTGGGATTATTCGTATGCATTGTACGAAGTATTCCCCCGTTTGTTGGGTAAAGCCTTGTAACTCCCGGACAGACTGTATCCTCCGCCGGTTCAAACTCAACATGCTCCTCCTTCATCCATTCTGAAAGCTCATCGAAAGTCAGAACTGTATCAACAAGCCCATCATACTTTTCAGCCTCTTCCTTTTTGGAAATGCATGGACCTATAAAAACTGTGTAGCAATCCGGTATTTCGTCCTTGAGCTTCTGACAGTGCACCTGCATTGGTGAAAGAACATCTGCCAGATATTTAACAGCCCCCGGATAATACTTCTGTATAAGCGTATTTACAGAATTACAGCAGGAGGAAATTATAACGCTCTGACTGCCCTCTTCAATAATCTTCTCATATTCGGATGTGACAAGCTCAGCACCTACAGCTGTTTCCTCAGCCATTGCAAAACCCAGCTTTTTAAGCGCATTCTGCATTGACGCAATATTTATATTTTCAAAATTGGCTGCAAATGCCGGAGCAATGCTTGCAACAACTGTTTTTCCATCAGCAATTGCCTTTTTTACATTCTTTGTGTCATTTCTTATTTGTTTAGCATTCTGTGGACAGACTACAAAGCATGTTCCGCAGAGTATACACTCATCATTAATAATATTTGCCTGATTATCCGAAAATTTTATTGATTTGACAGGGCAGTGCCTGATACATTTGTAGCAGTTTTTACAATTCAGCTTTTTTAACTGAAGAAAATCATTCATAACGTTTCCTCCTTAAACAACATCAAGAACATGATTCTTAAATATTTCATCAAAATTTTCCGGAGAAACTCCGCAGATTATCTGATCATCAATTTTAATCGTAACGCCCTCTGTGCATTTTCCAAGGCAAAACGAGCCGCCAAGCCTTACCTTATCCTCAAGACCATTGCTTTTTACTGCATTCTTGAAAAGTTCAACTATTTTTGCAGAGCCACGCAGATGACATGAGCTTCCAACGCAAATAAAAATATCCATTGTTTACCTCCACATTTAACCGGGTTTTCCATGTATAAATTATATCACATGCCTATTTGAGTGTCAATGAAAACAAAACGGCAGGAGATTAATCCTGCCGCTTATAACACATCTGAATTTATTAATTACTCATAAATGTCCATGTAGATTGAATTGATTTTACCTTCATAATAATAGAATGTAATATCATTCCAGTCAGAAGCTGTATCATAAATTGTTACATATCCGCTATTAGGATCTTCCAGTGTTGCGCCATACTTTGAAACTACATCTGAAATGTTGCTTCCAATTGTAATACCGTCAACTGAAACTGTTATCTGTGCGCCTTCTGATACACTGAATCCTGATACCACACAGTCTGCCGGAGCTGCTGCCTTGTCAGTGTTATTTGTAAGTGTTACACCAAATGTATAGTCATCGCTATAACAGCTTGCAAATGAGCCTGCTTCAACCTGTGATTCCTCAGCCTTTACATAATTGAGTATACCGTCAATCTTTGAAGGAATAGCGAATGTCTGACCGTTAAACTGAATATTCAGCTTTGAAAAATCATATGAAGCCTTAGCTGTATCTACCACGTCAGGACTTACAGTCTCGTCAAGACCTGAAAACTGGTCATCATATGATGTATCGTCTGTCAGAGCTGCTGAACCAAAGATTGAACCCAGACCGTCAACACCGAATGCAGCGCCGAAATCATTAATAAATGTTGTAAGGCCAACATTTGAATCCATGAGATACTGCTGAAGCTCATCGCCTTCTTCTGTTATCTGATATGTTTTCTGTGAAGAATCAAACGCAGGAATATCCATGCTCAGCTCTTCCTTGGATGTAAGTGTAATTGTTCCGTAATTTGTACCGTCAACAGTAATATCAGATTTTATAGTCTGGCTCTTTCCGTCAGAATCAAGAGCAAGTGTTATAACAGGCATATCAAAGCCGGAAAAATCAATTGAAAATTCACCCTTTGTGTAGCCCTTTGATTCGTTTACAACCTCAATATCCTTATAACTTATAGGAATTTCAAAATCGCCTTCGTCATCAAGACCGATAATTGAAAGCTTGAAGTCTCCGCTTTCCTTATTGGACTTTTCAGTTGACTTGCCTGAAAGCTTAACGCCCTGGTTGTCAGCCATAAGGTTGACTTCATATGACGTATCATCGCCGTCCTCAACTATGTAATAACCGAAGTCTACATTCTCTTCATCAGGGATCTCAATTTCACGTCCACATATAGCGCCCTTTGAGTCAACATATACGTTCATCTTAAATAAAGTTTCTCCGCCGCTTACCTCAAGAGAACCAAGCTCGTCAAGAACGCTGTCTATCGCTGCTGTATAATCCTCATTTGAAACGCCGAATTTTTCAACAATTTTGATAATTGTCTTATCCTTCTTAGCTTCCTTTAAAGCATCCTTTGCAATGCTGAAAAGTGTCCCCTGATCAATATCAGCTGTAAGCATATTGTATTTTGCTTCAGCGCCGTTTGCCTTGCATGAAACGCCCTTTTCAAGCTCTACATCATCGACATTCTCAAAAACAATTGTAAAATATTTTACAATGAGTTCGTTAAGTTCCTTCTCAGAAATTATATTCTCCAAAGTACTCGGATCGCCTGATGCTGATGTAAGAGTATCCAGGTAACCCTCCATAAACGCAGCCACCTGAGAATCCATCTCGCTGGATACTGCCTCCATAATATCGTTGAGATTCATTGTAAGATATGCCGGTGAAATTTCAGGAATCTGATAGTAATATGTTCCGTCCTGAATATACATATTAAGTGTTGCAAGGGTTTTGTCAACAGCGCTTAACTGAAACGATGACTTGACACCATCGCTTACGTCCGCACCAGCTTTTACTGAAAGTGATGACGGAAGAGTAATTCCGCTCGATGAAAGCGGCGAACCTGTAAGTTCCTCAATAAGAGCGCCTACATTTGTCGGGTCAATATCAGCCTTCAGTTCAATTTCGGACTTTGTTGAAGTGGTGTCAGCAATCTTTCCGTAGCTCTCAGAAATCTTGTCAGCTGCCTCATTAACATTTTCCTCTTCAACCCACGCATAATATTTTTCCGGTGAGCTTATGCGCATTTTAACATTGTTTTTTACCCATGGGATAAAGTTATATGCCGCAGCACATCCGGCAGCCAGAACCACAACAATAATTGCTATGATCAAAAATATAGGTTTTTTCTTTGCAGGCTCAGCGCCTTCAATAACCTGTGCTTCAGAAAATGCTGGCATTTCAGTTGTTACCGGCGCAGCAGCCTGATTTACCTGTTCATTGTTCTGATTTTCATTAAAATCTGACATACAGTTCCTCCTCAAATCTCCCAAGTCAATACCGCCGATTTCCCGCAGTACTGCTTAAAAATTAATACTAAGCCGTATGCTTAGATGTAATAATTCTATATTATCAAATCAGAGCCGCAAAGTCAATAAAAAAATTTATTTTTTTCTTTTTTGTATATAAATTGTAACCTTTAATAAATCATTTTTAGCATTTGTTTTTTCATACAGCCTGAAAATCAATTATATATGAATATATCCGGAATTTATGCAGATAATAATGCTGTTCCCAGAAAAGGAATATCTGAGAATAATCTATTATTAAACGGAGTGTATCTCAATGGAAACAAAGAAGAAAAACTCAAACATTCACTGCACAGTAAAGCAGTGTGAACACAACATGTGCTCAGAGGATTACTGTTCACTCGATATGATCAAGGTCGGAACACACGAAGCAGACCCGACAGTTCCGGAATGCACAGACTGCAATTCATTTGTAAGACGTTCAGGCTGCTGCGGCTGAAAATCATCTGATATCCAATAACTGCAAGGGCACTCTCCAAAAGAGTGTCCTCATTTTTTAATTCGGATATTTATTCCGTTTCAGTCTGTTATTTCCTCGCATATCCGTTTCCATACGTCACAAACTATAACTGCGGACAATCCGCATTTAGCTGTATTCCGGCTTACGCAGAAAGCGGTCTGAACCGGATTACGGCAGAGGTGAATTTAATGACTTTAAAACCCAAAGCTATTGCGGCTCTGACATCGGCACTGCTTGCAGCGTCCGTTTTCTCAGCTTCTGCTCAGGCGCTGAGCAACACCAAAATGGGATACGGGCAGGGAACTATAACGGATGGCAGCAATTGTCCTGTCGGAGCGTCTGATTTCAACTCACAGTACGGAAAATACGACGCCTATGCGCTGACCGGCGAGAAGAACAGAATAATTCTGACATTTGACCAGGGCTACGAAAACGGCTATACTGCGCCGATTCTTGACGTATTAAAGGAAAAAAACGTTAAGGCAATCTTTTTTCTGACTGGTGACTACGCCAAAAAAGAGGATGAACTTGTCAGGAGAATGATTGACGAGGGGCATGTTTTAGGAAATCATGGCATGACCCACGCATCAATGCCGGAGCTTTCGGCAGATGCGCTTAAAGAGGAGGTCATGAGCCTTCACGACTACGTTTTGAATAAATACGGCTATGAGATGCAGTACCTGCGCCCTCCATGCGGCGAATTTTCCGAGGAATCGCTTGCACAGACGAGCAAACTGGGATATAAAACGCTGATGTGGAGCTTCGCTTACGTTGACTGGAAAACAGATGCCCAGCCGGATACTGGTCAGGCTTTGGAAAAAATAACAGAAAGCGCTCATTCAGGGGGAATCTACCTCCTGCACTCAGTTTCAAGCACGAATGCCGCAGTCCTTGGAGAAGCGATTGACAATTTAAGAGCAAAAGGATATAATATCTAAAAAATTAAGGGGCGGAATCCGCCCCTTTTTGTTATCCGAGGAGAGTTTTTGCAATGCCGATAACGTCGTAAAGGTCAACCTTTCCATTTCCGTCAAAATCAGCAATTTTCATTTCTTCCTCTGTAAAAGTTTTCATGCCCATAATATATTTACATATATCTATTGCGTCATAAAGGTCAATTTTTCCATTTCCGGTTATATCGCCGGGAACAATTTCATTTTCAGGCTCTAAGGCTTCAAATTTATAGCCGTATTTTTCTGCATAAGCCTGAGCTGTTGAGTTTTCATAGCCGTAGATTGTGCCATCGAAAGAAATTTTATCATTAGCAAAATCACATATATTTGAGATTGTAGATTTTTTATCATATATTACACACTCTGGGTTTTCAATTGTTATACTTTCAAGATTTGTGCAACCCATAAATGCATAATCATCTATACTTGTTACACTATCCGGAATATCTATACTTGTAAGATTTTTACAGCCGGCAAAAGCTTTATAGCCTATTTTCGTTACACTATTTGGAATTGTTACATTTTTTAAGGATTCGCAACTAATAAACGTATTATATCTTATCTCTGTCACACTATCCGAAATTATGACATTTTCTAAATTACTGCAACTTGCAAATGCTCCACCCCCTATTATTTTTAAATCATTCGGCATTGTAATTTTTGTTAAATTTTCATGCCGATAAAATACATCTTCCGCTATTCCTTTTGTTCCAGCTTTAATTTCAACATTTTTTACATTTTCGTCACAGCCAACTAACCATTCACCAACATATTCCACACCATCTTGATTTTCAATTAATCCAGAGTCGTAAAATGCCATAAATCCAATATCTGTTGCCGAATTAGGGATAGTTATACTTTTAAGATTTGTGCAAGATTTAAATGCTCGTGAACCTATACTTGTAACACTATTTGGAATATCTACGCTTGTAAGATTTGTACATCCATCAAATGTAAACTCGTCTATTTCAGTAACACTATCTGGAATACTTATACTTGTAAGGCTTGTACAATTCTTAAATGCACCGTATCCTATAATCTTTACACTATCTGGAATATTTATGCTTGTAAGGCTTTCACAATAAGAAAATAAGCCATCTGCTATACCTCTCGTTCCTTCCTTTATTTCAACATTTGTTACATCTTCATCACATTCAACAGCCCATTTATCTACATATTTAACACCTGTCTGATTTTGAAGCAATTTTGTTCCATAAAATGTCCCACTGCTTATACTTGTCACAGTATCAGGGATCTTTACACTTGTTAAATTATCGCATGAACGAAATGCAAATCCTGATATTACCGTACCCTTAAGCCCCTCAATCTCGCCCGGAATTTCTATTTCAGTTGCAGATTCATCACAATCTCTAATTTCTATATAATCGTATGTTCCGTCCTCATCTATATCAATTTTTTGGTATTTCAGGTAATTCCCATAGGAGAGCTCATCACTCCATGAAAGAGCGCTGACGCTTATGTCAGAAATCGGAGATTGTATACTTATTGTACATAATGCACAAATTGCTGCTGTAATTGCCCCAATAATTTTCTTCATAATACATTTCTCCTTGCATTTTTTTGTAATATTGTAATTTAATTATACCATTCTATGTGCAGCTTGTCAATATATCTTTTAAAAATTTTTCATTTTTGTCAAAAATAACGGGCAGCCGCCGCTCACCCGCTATTTTTTATAAATTATTTTCCCATTCTCTCCCTGGCTTCTTCACGCTTGATTTTCTCAAGAATTACCGCATAAAGGATTGAAACCAGCGGAACGCCGACTATCATTCCAAGAATTCCCCAAAGTCCTCCGCCGACCGTAATAGCGAACAACACCCAAAGCCCCGGCAGACCTATTGAATTTCCGACAACTTTTGGATAAATGAGGTTAGAATCGATCTGCTGAATTATTATGATAAATACCACAAACCAGACAGCCTTTATAGGATTTACCATAAGGAGAATCAATGCACCAGGAATTGTTCCGAGTATCGGACCAACTATTGGTATCATATTGGTAATTCCGATTATAACGCTTATAAGCGGGGCATAGTCGAATCTGAAAATTTTCATTCCGACAAAGCAAAGAACGCCAAGAATAACCGCTTCAATGAGCTGTCCGCTTATGAAATTGGAAAATGCATCATAGGAAAGTTTTATAATTCGTTCAAATTTTGAGTATCTTTCCTTTAAAAGCGATTTTGTAAGTATTTTGGCGTGTCTTTTCAGATTTTGTTTGTCAGCAAGAATGTAAATTGAAAAGACAAGACCGATAAATATGTCAACAACTGCTCCAATTATACCGCTTGTAATATCAACAGTTTTTGACAGCACTGTCGGAATATACTGCGGAAGCTCCGTTAGCTTTTCCTTAACCTTTTCCATAATCTGATTCAGGTCAACCTTGTCCATTACATAGTCGAACCTGAATTTGTTAGATTCAACAAAATTTATAAGGTTGTTTGCGTAGTCGTTGAAATTTTCTGTAAAAAGCGACATGCTGTTGGAAATCTGAGGAACAATAAAACATATTATTCCTGTTATTGCTGCAATCATTATAACATACGTCGTGATGCACGAGCATATAAACGCCACTCTGCCTGAGCTTCTGAGGTTTCCTTTGGCGTTTTGCTTTTTACGTTTTTTGCTTATTTTCTGTTTTATTCCAAAAAACAGCGCACGGTATTTTGCATGAAAGAAATTCGTTGGTCTGTTGAGCGCAAAGGCGATAACGCCGCCTATAATTATCGGACGGAAAATGTTCATGACCTTTGAGATGATGTCAAAGAAGCCGTCATATCTGAGTATTACAAAGGCTATGACTATCAGAACACCTCCGCTGAAAACAATAGTCTTTGCCAGACGATTGTTTTTAAAGGAAAATTTCTTTTGCATATCGTTTTTGCCGGCAGGTAAAAACCGCCTTCCTCCTGTAGCTTTATTTCTGGTTTGCCGACTTTATCCTCATTGAAATGTCAAAGCACTGAACCGAATGCGTAAGCGCACCGAGCGAGATTATGTCAACGCCTGTCAGAGCCTTTTCCCTGATATTTTCAGCAGTAACATTTCCGGAGGCTTCAAGAAGCGCACGTCCTGCTGTTATCTCAACTGCCTTCTTCATTTCTTCGTTGGTCATATTGTCAAGCATTATTACTTCGCATTTATTTGCAAGTGCTTCCTCAAGTTCCTTAAGGTTTCTTACTTCAACTTCAATTTTAAGCATATGACCCGCTTTTTTCCTGAGTGCCTGAACTGCTCCGGTAATTGAGCCGTATGCGTCAATATGATTGTCCTTGAGCATTGCTCCATCTGAAAGATTAAAACGGTGATTTCTTCCCCCTCCGACTGTTACAGCATACTTCTGAAGCGCCCTCAGTCCCGGAAGAGTTTTTCTTGTGTCAGCGATACTTACGTTAGTTCCTTCAACAAGCTTTACGCATTTGTTTGTCGCAGTTGCGATCCCCGACATGTGCTGTATAAGATTGAGCGCTGTACGTTCACCCTTTAAAAGTGTTTTTGTACTTCCTCTGAAAAACGCTATGTAATCGCCTTTTTTAACCTCTGCGCCGTCATGGAGAAGTATCTCCTTTTCAACATTTCCGCCGGCAAGGTCGAAAACTCTCGCTGCTGCATCAATACCACAAAGTATTCCGCTGTCCTTCGCTATAAAATAAGCCTCGCTTGTATGATCGTCAGCAATAAGATTGTCCGTTGTAACGTCAATATAGTTTATGTCCTCCGCAAGAGCAGTATTAATAATTTTATCAATATAAAACTGGCTGAGCATAAATTTCTCCTTTCAGTATCAGATAACTTCCTTTAAAATAAGATATGCAACCGTTGCAAGTGACTTTGCCTCAATATAATCCGGATTAATTATGTAATTTCCGTTGGTAAGCTCTTTCTTAATTTCCTTTACACGTTCAAAGCCCTCAACTGCCGCTTTTTTGTCTGGTATAACAAAATAGCTGTTCTGCATAATGTGGCGGATCTCAGTTCTGAAGCCATGCGGAATCGGAATAGCGCCGCTCTTTTCCTCAAACTGATAATCATCAAATTCGTCCGGAATACTGTTTCTCTTTTCGGCAATATCATGAGCCGCACGACGTGAAAATACCAGTGCTTCAAGCAGTGAGTTGCTTGCAAGTCTGTTGTTTCCATGAACTCCTGTATGTGAGCATTCTCCGGCTGCATAAAGATTTTCAATTCCCGTTCTGGCAAAGCTGTCAACATTTATGCCGCCCATAAGATAATGCTGACATGGAAATACCGGCACTTTATCCTTTGTAAGGTCATAGCCCTGTTTAAGCAGATTTTTGTATATCATAGGAAAACGGTTCTTTAAAAATTCCGGATCCTTTCTTGTAATATCAAGATAAAAATCAGTCGATCCCAGCTTTCTGCTTTCCAGAATAATAGCATGCGAAACGACATCTCTCGGCGCAAGCTCAAGTCTGTCATCATAATTGTGCATAAAACGCTCTTCATTCTTGTTGAGCAGATAAGCGCCCTCTCCCCTGACTGCCTCTGAAATCAGGAAGCATTCCCTTGTGTGCTTGTTGTTGAAGGCTGTGGGATGAAACTGAACAAAACTCAGGTTCTTTATGGCTGCACCCATTTCATAGGCAAATGTAATGCCATCGCCTGTTGCAATAGCAGAATTTGTAGTATATTCATAAACTCGTCCTATACCGCCTGTTGCAAGCATCATAAAATGACTGTTAAAGGTTTCAAGCTTTCCGTCTTTCCAGGTCTGTGCAGAAAATCCTGTCGATGTTTTCTTTACTCCGCAGAGGTAAGTATTTTCAAGTATATCAACATTAGGCATACTCTGAACCTTTTCAAGAAGCCTTGAAACAATTTCAAAGCCTGTGGCATCCTTGTGGTGGAAAATTCTGTGACGGCAGTGACCGCCTTCGAGCGTTCTGTGCAGCTCTCCGTCAGGGGTTCTGTCAAAATCCACTCCAAGATCAATCAGAGTCTGTATATCCTGTGCCGCCTCTGAAACAAGTATGTGAACGGTTTCTGTATTGTTTTTAAAGCCGCCTGCGATCATAGTATCGTTCTGATGCAGCTGGATATTATCCCCGGGAGATTTATATACTCCGGCAATTCCTCCCTGTGCAAGAGCAGAGTTGCAGAGCTTCAGCTCACGTTTTGAAAGAATAAGTATTTTCATATCGGACGGCAGGTTTATAGCAGTATAAAGTCCCGCAGTACCGCTTCCGGCAATAATAATATCGTAATTTTTCAGCATTTTTTATTCTCCATTCAGCCGCTTATTTTGTCAGGCGGTCAGATTTATGACTTAAAACAGCATCTCCGGTTATCGGTGCTGTCTTTATAATGCTCCCACTATGACGGGATCACAGCTGACCGATGTCAGCTTACACTTATTTTATTATACCATTATGAGAATTTAATGTCACTATGTATTTTGACTAAAATTTTTCAGACAACAGCATTCAATTATAGCATTCCAATAAAATAATAAGATCTTGCAGGACAGACGTCAGACATTTATTTCATATCAGCACAGTAAAATACCGTATTTTCACTGTTTAAATTTCAGGTATTGGCAGAAACATTGACATTTACTCTGATTTAATGCATAATTATATATGTAAGAAATTCTGGGAAAGGAGAAAGAAAATATGTTAAAAAGAAAAATATTGTCTGCCGTTCTTACAGTTCTTATAGCATCCGTTCCTCTTTACGGATGCAGCGACGACGGTAAAAACAGCATATCTGACAATATAGCCTCCGTTTCTGAGATTTCCTCTGAATCGGAGGTTCATACTGAAACCGAAAATACTGTCAGCAGTCAGAAAGGCTCGGATATTGTTCTGGATGTAACGCTTACAGCCGGAAACAGTTGGGAAACTGACGGAAAATCCTATACTGACTATCAGGGTACTGTCAAAAACAGCGGTTCAGGAAGCGTCAGCGGCTGGACAGCTACAATTCCCCTTAAATCGGATGTTGAAATTATCAGCAGCTGGGGCGGAAGCTTTTCATCCGATGGCAAAGCAATAACTGTCACACCGGAGGAATACAACAAAGCTATTGAATCTGGCAATGAGATCACATTCGGATTTCAGATATCCGGTGCGGCTGACGCAGTTGACACCGCAGCAGTCTCATGTACAGGAACAACCGGAGCTTCACAGACAGCAGAACACAACGACAGCCAGCAGAGCGCTGACAATAAAGGAGAGGCAGTTGAAAACAAGGGGGCAAAGGATGTTCCTGCCGCTTCAACTGATGACTGGCTTTCCGTAAAGGGAAACAAAATAGTGGATTCCTCCGGAAAGGAAGTATGGCTTACCGGCTGCAACTGGTTCGGCTACAACACAGGCTCAAACTGCTTTGACGGCTTATGGGCATGCGATCTCAACTCCTCGCTTGCTAGCATTGCAGACCATGGCTTTAATCTTCTGCGTGTCCCGATATCGGCTGAGCTTATCAATAACTGGGCTGCCGGAAAATATCCGGAAGCAAATTATAATCAGGCAACAAACTCCTATCTTGAGGGTATGAACAGCCTTGAAATATTTGACTACGTTATAGGTCAGTGCCGGGCAAACGGCATAAAGATAATGATAGATATTCATTGTGCCGTAACCGATTCAATGGGACACATGAAGCCACTATGGACTGACGACGGGGTTACAGAACAGGATTATCTTGACAGCCTTTCATGGATAGCCTCACGCTACAAAAATGATGACACAATAATTGCCTATGATCTGAAAAATGAGCCGCATGGAAAACAAAACGAATCCCCGAGAGCAAAATGGGATAATTCAAAGGATGCGGACAACTGGAAGTACATTGCTGAAAAGGCTGCGAACGTCGTTTTAAGCCAGAATGAAAATGCGCTTATAATGGTAG
>CAKSJL010000032.1 GCA_934463345.1 uncultured Oscillospiraceae bacterium
AAAAGACTCTTACAACTGACGATAAGATCATTTCAGCTGCATCATGCACAACAAACTGCCTCGCTCCTATGGCTGACACACTTAACAAGTATGCAGAGATCCAGAGCGGTATCATGAGCACAATCCACGCTTACACAGGCGACCAGATGATCCTTGACGGTCCTCACAGAAAGGGCGACCTCAGAAGAGCAAGAGCAGGTGCTGCTAACATCGTTCCTAACTCAACAGGCGCTGCAAAGGCTATCGGTCTTGTAATTCCTGAGCTTAACGGCAAGCTTATCGGTTCTGCACAGAGAGTTCCTGTTCCAACAGGTTCTACAACAATCCTTACAGCTGTTGTTAAGGGCAAGGATGTTACTAAGGAAGGCATCAACGCTGCTATGAAGGCTGCTGCTTCCGAGTCATTCGGCTACAACGAGGACGCTATCGTTTCTTCTGACGTTATCGGCATGAAGTACGGTTCACTCTTCGATGCTACACAGACAATGGTTTCAAAGATCGCTGACGATCTCTATGAGGTTCAGGTTGTTTCATGGTATGACAACGAGAACTCATACACAAGCCAGATGGTTAGAACAATCAAGTACTTTGCTGAACTGGGCTAATCCTGAAAATATAGCTTGAAATAAAGTGCCTCTTTTAAAAGGGGCACTTTTTGTATTGACAAAACATTAAAAATGCTTTAAAATATTAGTGAGCAGACTATGCGGCAGCGGAAACGCTTTTTAGTTTACGAGGAAAGTCCGGGCATCACAGAGCAGGATAACTGCTAACGGCAGCCGAGGGTGACCTCAGGGCCAGTGCAACAGAAATATACCGCCTCCTTATGGGGGTAAGGGTGGAAAGGCGAGGTAAGAGCTCACCGGGATACATGAGAGTGTATTGCCATGTAAACCCTATCCGATGCAACGTCTATTGGTACTTCTGCGTCAACATTTGCTCGATGGATTCAGAAGTAATGACGGCTTGAGCTTCGGAGCAATCCGGAGCCTAGATAAATTGCCGCACACGACAGAACCCGGCTTATCGGTCTGGTCACCATGAATACCGCTTTGCCTTTATGGTACAGCGGTATTTTTGTTTGGCAGCAAGGGCAATACTGCTATCCGGTATTGCCCAAGAAAAAACCGTTCCCGGAAAGAACGGTTTTTTGTGAAAAATCACAAGTTATTTTAGTGCGTTTGACGCTTGACAAAATGAGAAAAAGGTTGTATAATTATAAAATGTATCAATGTGACTGATTGTATTTATCGGCTGAATAGTATAACATATTATTCATGCTTCTGTCAAGTCCTTTGTGAAAAAAGTCAGCTTCCGGCAGTGTTGCATCTGTCGGTGAATAAATTAAGGAGGTTCCGCCTATGGTGAATGTCAAACCGGTGCAGCTCGGAAAGAACGTCAGAATGAGCTTCGGAAAAATCAATGAGGCTCTGGAAATACCTAATCTTATCGAGGTGCAGAAAAATTCATATCAGTGGTTCAAGGAAGAGGGATTAAAGGATGTATTGCATGATATGTCCTCAATTACAGATTATAACGGAAATCTTGTGCTGAATTTTGTAGATTACAAGATCGATGATACCCCTAAGTATACCATTGCAGAATGCAAGGAACGTGACGTTACCTATGCAGCCCCGCTTCGTGTTACAGCAACTCTCTGGAACAAGGAAACAGGAGACGTAAAGGAAAGCGAGATCTTCATGGGCGATTTCCCGCTTATGACTGACAGCGGAACGTTCATTATAAACGGTGCGGAACGTGTTATCGTTTCACAGCTCGTCCGTTCTCCGGGCGTTTACTATGCCTTTGAAAAGGACAAGACAGGTAAGGACCTCTTTAAGGCGACAATTATTCCTAACAGAGGCGCATGGCTTGAATATGAAATGGATTCAAGCGATGTTGCATATGTCAGAATAGATAAAAACAGAAAAATTCCGCTTACAACATTTATAAGAGCGCTGGGCGTTGGCTCGGACGATGAGATCTTCGAGCTTTTCGGTCAGGACGAAAGACTTAATCAGACCATCCTCCAGAAGGACGGAACAAAAAATAACTCCGACGCTCTGATCGATGTATACAAGAAGCTCAGACCTGGCGAGCCGCCGACGGTTGAAAGCGCTGTTACTCATCTTAACAATCTTTTCTTTGACGCAAAGAGATATGACCTTGCAAGATTCGGAAGATACAAGTTCAACAAGAAGCTTGGCATTGGTTCAAGAATTTCCGGTCACATTCTTTCAAGACCTGTTGTAAATCCGATGACTGGCGAAATCATGGCTGAGGAGGGCGAAAAGCTCAGCTTTGACAAGGCTATGGAAATTGAACAGGCAGGCGTTTATGAAGCGTTCCTGACTGTTGAGGCAAAGGAATACTATGTGACTGAAACCGGCGAAAATGCGATCAGAATGGTCGAGAGAGAGGTTAAGGTCATCGGCAACGGAATGGTCGATATAAGCGGCTATGTTGATTTTGACGTTTCAGAGTACGGCATCAATGAAAAGGTTTCCTTCAAGGTTTTGAAGGATATTCTCGAAAATTCCGAAAGTGCTGAGGAAATCGAAGAAAATGTAAAGAAGAGAGCAGAGGAACTTGTTCCGAAGCATATAACTCTTGATGATATCTATGCTACTATAAGCTACTATATCAACTTATGCGAGGGCGTCGGACTTGTTGACGATATTGACCATCTCGGAAACAGACGTATCCGTTCAGTCGGCGAGCTGCTCCAGAATCAGTTCAGAGTGGGCTTTGCGAGAATGGAAAGAGTCGTTAAGGAGAGAATGAATCTCCAGACTCAGGATATGGAAACTATTACTCCGCAGTCGCTTGTAAATATACGTCCTATTACAGCTGCGATCAAGGAATTTTTCGGTTCATCGCCACTTTCACAGTTCATGGATCAGAATAATCCTCTTGCAGAGCTTACACATAAGAGACGTCTTTCAGCGCTGGGTCCTGGCGGTCTTTCAAGAGACAGAGCCGGATTTGAGGTTCGTGACGTTCACTACAGCCATTACGGAAGAATGTGTCCTATCGAAACTCCTGAAGGTCCTAACATCGGTCTTATCTCATATCTTGCTACATTTGCAAGAATCAATGAATATGGCTTTATTGAAGCTCCTTACAGAAGAGTTGACAAGGAAACAGGCGTTGTAACAAACGAGGTCGTTTACATGACGGCTGACGTTGAGGACAATTATATTGTTGCTCAGGCGAACGAACCGCTTACAGAGGAAAATAAACTTGCAAGACCTAAGGTAAATGCACGTTATCGTGAAAAGATTCTTGAGTGCGACAGGGAAATCATTGATTTCATGGACGTTTCTCCTAAGATGGTTGTATCTGTTGCGACGGCTATGATCCCGTTCCTTGAAAACGATGATGCCAACAGAGCGCTTATGGGTGCGAACATGCAGCGTCAGGCAGTTCCGCTTCTTAAAACAGAAAGACCTTATGTCGGAACAGGTATGGAATACAAGGCTGCTGTTGACTCAGGCGTCTGCATTCTTTCAGAATACAACGGAACAGTTACTGCTGTCAGTGCGGACGAAGTTACTGTTGAGGACAATATCGGTCTTGAGCATAAATACAGACTTACAAAATTCAAGCGTTCAAACCAGGGTACATGCGTTAACCAGCGTCCTATTGTAAGCGTTGGAGAAACTGTTACAAAGGGACAGGTTCTTGCGGACGGTCCTGCAACGGCAGACGGCGAGATCTCACTCGGAAAGAATGCTCTCATCGGATTTATGACATGGGAAGGCTACAACTACGAGGACGCTGTACTTCTTAACGAAAACCTTGTTAAAAATGATGTTTTCACATCAATTCATATAGAAGAATACGAAATAGAATGCCGTGATACAAAGCTTGGTCCTGAGGAAATAACAAGAGATATCCCGAATGTCGGTGAGGATGCTCTGAAGGATCTCGATGAAAAGGGTATTATAAGAATCGGTGCTGAGGTTCACTCAGGAGATATTCTTGTCGGAAAGGTAACTCCTAAGGGCGAAACAGAGCTGACAGCTGAGGAAAGGCTTTTAAGAGCTATTTTCGGCGAGAAGGCAAGAGAAGTAAGGGATAATTCCCTTAAAGTACCGCATGGCGAAGCAGGCGTTATTGTTGACGTAAAGATATTTACAAGACAGAACTGCGATGAGCTGAGTCCTGGCGTAAATATGCTCGTTCGCTGCTATATTGCACAGAAGAGAAAGATTTCTGTCGGCGATAAGATGGCTGGACGTCATGGAAACAAGGGTGTCGTTTCAAGAATTCTTCCGCAAGAGGATATGCCGTTTTTACCGGACGGAACACCGCTTGATATCGTACTGAACCCTCTGGGCGTTCCTTCACGAATGAACATCGGACAGGTTCTTGAGGTTCATCTGGGAATGGCTGCAAAGGCTCTTGGATGGCACATCATGACGCCGGTATTTGACGGTGCGCACGAAGATGACATCAGAGCATGCTTCAGGGCGGCAGGAATGGACGAGGACGGAAAGACTATCCTCTATGACGGAAGAACAGGCGAACAGTTCGACAACAGAGTTACAGTCGGCTACATGTATTACCTCAAGCTGCATCACCTTGTTGACGATAAGATTCACGCACGTTCTGTCGGTCCTTATGCGCTCGTAACTCAGCAGCCACTCGGCGGTAAGGCTCAGTTCGGCGGTCAGAGATTCGGAGAGATGGAAGTTTGGGCGCTCGAAGCTTACGGCGCTGCATATACTCTTCAGGAAATCCTTACTGTTAAATCAGATGATACTGTAGGACGTGTAAACACCTACGAGGCAATTGTTAAGGGACAGAATGTTCCGAAGCCTGGTATTCCGGAATCGTTCAAGGTTCTTATCAAGGAGCTTCAGTCACTTTGTCTTGATGTCAGAGTTCTTGACGAAAATCAGGAGGAGATCGACCTTAAACAGTCATTTGATGATGACGATCTTATACCTCAGCCTGTATCTTTTGCAGATGAAAATACAGACAATCATCCTTATGAGGATTCTCAGATGGAGGAATCCGGATTCTCACTCGATGATATTGATGAGAATGACGATGATATTCTTGAGGAGCTTGACGACCCTGAATCAGACGATATGTTCAGCTTTGACATGTCTGATGATGACGGAGAGATCTGATTTTGTGCCGGCGGCTTGAATGCTGCAAAGGCAATGTCGTAATTCTGACGAGGAGGTAACGGTTTGGAATTTAATACTTTTGATTCTATAAAAATAGGCCTTGCATCACCGGAACAGATCCGTAAGTGGTCATATGGTGCTGTTGAGCGTCCTGAAACTATAAATTACAGAACACAGAAGCCGGAGGCCGGCGGTCTTTACTGTGAAAGGATCTTCGGTCCTACAAAGGACTGGGAGTGTCACTGCGGAAAGTTCAAGAAAATTCGCTTTAAGGGCAAGGTCTGCGACCGCTGCGGAGTTGAGGTCACAAGAGCAAAGGTAAGACGTGAAAGAATGGGTCATATCGAGCTTGCTGCCCCAGTTTCTCATATATGGTACTTCAAAGGAACTCCTTCAAGAATCGGACAGGTTCTTGATGTTTCACAGAAGCGCCTTGAAGAGGTTCTTTACTTTACAAAATATATCGTTTTAGACCCGGGCTCAACTGGTGAGCTTATTAAAAAGCAGCTGCTTTCTGAAAAGGAATATCTTGACGCAAGAGAAAAATACGGCGATGAGTTCGTTGCTGAAATGGGTGCGGAAGCTATAAAGAAACTGCTTCAGGAATACGATCCGGAAAGATATGATGCTTTTAAGAACAGACTCATCATGTCAGGAAAGGTTTCTCTTGGCGGAAAGAAGTGTGAGTGTACACATTCTCCTTTGAGCTGCGACTGTGACGAGTGCAAAAAATTCGCAGAACTTGACGTTGAATGGAAAAACAATCTTGAGGTCGTTTCAGATGATCTTAAAGAAGAACTCAAAGGTCTTCCGGCAGGTCAGAAAAAGATAAAGCTTTTAAAAAGACTTGAAATAATTGAAGCGTTCAGACTTTCCGGTAACAAGCCGGAATGGATGGTGCTTGACGTTATGCCGGTAATTCCTCCGGATCTTCGTCCTATGGTAATGCTTGACGGCGGACGTTATGCAACATCAGACCTAAACGACCTTTACAGACGTGTTATAAACAGAAACAACCGTCTCAGAAGAATGCTTGAGCTTGAAGCTCCTGACATTATCATAAGAAATGAAAAGAGAATGCTCCAGGAGGCTGTTGACGCACTTATTGACAACGGCCGTCATGGCAGACCGGTTACAGGGCCTAATAATCGTGCGCTGAAATCCCTTTCAGATATGCTAAAGGGTAAGCAGGGACGTTTCAGACAGAACCTCCTCGGAAAGCGTGTTGACTATTCCGGACGTTCGGTTATTGTTGTAGGTCCTGAGCTTAAAATGTATCAGTGTGGTCTGCCAAAGGAAATGGCTCTTGAGCTTTTCAAGCCTTTCGTTTTAAAAAGACTTGTTGATACAAAGGTTATTGCCAACATTAAGAGCGCCAGAAAGATGGTTGACAGAGCTTCAACAGAGGTATGGGATGCGCTTGAAAATGTAATCAAGGATCATCCGGTTATGCTTAACCGTGCTCCTACACTTCACAGACTTGGTATTCAGGCATTTGAGCCTATCCTTGTCGAGGGACGTGCCATAAAACTCCATCCACTTGTATGTACAGCCTTCAACGCTGACTTCGACGGTGACCAGATGGCTGTTCATCTTCCGCTTTCAGCAGAAGCGCAGGCAGAAGCAAGATTCCTTATGCTTGCCGCAAACAACCTGTTAAAGCCTTCAGACGGATGCCCTGTTGCAGTTCCTTCACAGGATATGGTGCTTGGTTCATACTACCTTACAATGCAGAAGGACGGAGAACCGGGCGAAGGCAAGGTGTTCAGAGATGTCAACGAGGCTCTCATGGCATATAATGAGCATGATGTTTCGCTTCACGCTGCAATAAAAGTAAGAATCACTAAAGAAATAGGCGATAAGACAGTTTCAAAGATAATTGACTGTACAGTCGGACGTCTTATCTTTAATGAAAATATTCCGCAGAATCTGGGCTATGTTGACCGAACAAACTCAGACAAGCAGTTCGACCTTGAGATCTCATTCCTGGTTGGTAAAAAGCAGCTTTCAAACATTATTGAAAGGTGTATAAGAATACATGGCACAACAACAACATCCGAGGTTCTTGACAAAATCAAGGCTTTGGGATTTAAATACTCGACAAAGGCTTCTATAACTGTCGCTGTATGTGATGCTACAATTCCTAAGGAAAAGAAGGATATTCTTGCAGAGGCTGACAAGAAGATTGCGGTTATCACAAATCAGTATGAATACGGTTATATTTCATCAGAGGAGAAATCCAAGAAGGTTATCGAGGTATGGAACAATGCTACTGATGATGTTACAGAAGCGCTGAAAAACGGACTTGACAAATATAACCCTATCTTCATGATGGCTGACTCAGGTGCCCGTGGTAGTATCAATCAGATAAGACAGCTTGCAGGTATGCGTGGACTTATCGCCAACACATCAGGTACTACTATCGAAATCCCTATCAGAGCTAACTATCGTGAGGGACTTAACATTCTGGAATACTTCATTTCTTCACGAGGAGCCAGAAAGGGTCTTGCTGATACAGCTTTGCGTACAGCCGATTCAGGTTATCTTACAAGACGTCTGGTTGACGTTTCACAGGATGTTATTATCAGCCAGAAGGATTGTCATACTCATGATGGTATTGAGGTATATGAGATAAGAAACGGCAACGAAATTATAGAACCGCTTGTTGAAAGACTTGTCGGAAGATATCTTGTTGAGGATCTGAGAGATGAGAATACCGGCGATATCATAGTTTCAAAGGATAAACTTATGACAGAGGCTGACGCCAAGAAGATCTGTGATGCCGGAGTTGAAAGAATCAAAATTCGTTCAGTTCTTCACTGTAAGTCAAGACATGGTGTTTGTGCAAAGTGCTATGGCGCTAACCTTGCGAACGGAAATCTTGTTGCAGTCGGCGAGGCTGTCGGCATAATTTCTGCACAGTCTATCGGTGAGCCTGGTACACAGCTTACAATGAGAACGTTCCATACGGGCGGTATTGCGTCTGCGGAAGACATCACACAGGGTCTTCCTCGTGTCGAGGAGCTTTTCGAGGCAAGACGTCCTAAGAACGCTGCTATTCTCTCAAGAATTGACGGTATCATTCATATTGAGGAGATCAAGACAACGAGAAATGTTATCGTTACAAATCTCGAAACAAATGAATCCGAGACATATATGGTTCCTTATAACTTCAAGATTCGAGTTAAGGAAAATGAAATTATTGAAAAGGGAACAAAGCTGACAGAGGGTAACGTTTATCCGGCTGACATTCTTAATATCCTGGGCGTTGAGGCAGTTCAGAACTACATTATTCATGAAGTTCAGAAGGTTTACCGTTTACAGGGTGTTGATATCAACGATAAACATATTGAGGTTATTGTCCGTCAGATGCTCAGAAAGATCAAGATAGACGAGTCAGGCAGCAGCTATCTGCTTCCGGGAGCACTTGTTGACAAGAAGGAGATTGATGAGATCAACGATTCCATCAAGGCAAGAATTGAAAACGGTGAAGAGAATCTTGAGCTTGTTACAACTCTGCCGGTACTTCAGGGTATCACAAAGGCATCGTCAAGTTCAGACAGCTTCCTTTCAGCAGCTTCATTCCAGGAAACAACAAAGGCTCTTACTGATGCAGCTATCAGAGGAAAGAGCGATAAGCTTCTCGGACTTAAGGAAAATGTTATTATTGGTAAGCTTATACCTGCTGGTACAGGTATGGATGTATATAATAAGGTGCAGATTGTCAGAACGGATAACCATCCGGAAACACCGCACCCGACACACCTTCCGATAATGCCTAATATCTGATATTAAAGACGGAGAGCAGAGATGTTCTCCGTCTCATTTTGTCCTTTTTTGTCGAAATATTCAGAATTATATCCTTTGAAATAAATATTTTAAGAAAAATTTATGTTTTTTCGTTTGACATTGCAACATGGCTTATGATATAATTGATTCAATGCCGAAAAAGGCATTACAGTTTTTTAAAGACGAAGTTTATGGAGAAGGAGACAAAAAATGATTTACGTTTGCGGTCTGTTAATGGCTCTTGCGGACAGTGTTCCAGGAGTTTCAGGAGGAACAATAGCTTATCTTCTGGGATTTTATGAAGATTTTATTGGATCACTTAATTCCTTTGTAACTGTCAAGGGAGAAAAAGCTGAAAGAAGAGCTAATATCAAGAAGTCACTTAATTTCCTGATAAGGCTTGGAATTGGATGGATTGTGGGTTTTGTTTCGGCAGTTTTGATACTTACAAGTGTGTTTGAATCTCATATTTACCAGATAAGCTCACTTTTTATCGGATTTATAGTATTTTCAATACCTCTTATAATTTATGAGGAAAGAGAAACGCTGAAAAAAGCGTATAATCTGATATTTCTTGTTCTGGGAGCAGCATTTGTTGTGTTTATTACCATGATTAATCCTTCGGACAGCGGAGCATTATCAGGCGGCTCAGTTGATTTTTTACAGCTTATATATATAATGTTTGTTGGAATGGTTGCAATCTCGGCAATGGTTCTTCCGGGAATTTCAGGTTCTACAATGCTTCTGATATTCGGCGTTTATATGCCTGTTATGAATGCAATAAATGATTTTCTGCGTTTTAATTTTAGCGGACTTCCGATCATAATTGCGATGGGTATAGGAATACTTCTTGGAATTGTTGTAATTATAAAGCTTGTCAAAGCGGCGCTCGACCATTTCCATTCGCAGACTATATACGCTATAATCGGTCTGATGTTGGGTTCGCTTTATTCAATAGTAAAGGGACCGGAATCACTTGAAGTTCCAAAAGATGCGCTGTCGTTAAGCTCATTCAGCGTAATTTTCTTTATAATTGGCGGTGTTATAATTATTGGACTTCAGCTGTTAAAGTTGTTTTTCGGAAATAAAAAAGCTGTTGAAACAGCAGCAGAATAATAAGTGTGAAAGGACAGCGGCAGAGCTGTCCTTTTTAGAACCCGTCTTTACAAGATATGCGCACGTCTTTCCAGCAAATTTTTTCGCATAACTGCGTTAAAATTGTGCTTGGAAATCCGCACACATATCTTGTGAAGACGGGTTCTTAGTTTGCCGATAAGTGCAGGTTATTTTCGCCGAATGGAAAAATAAAAGTTTCGCCAGCCTTTTCAAAGGCTGCGGAGGTCAATGGAGGCAGAGCCTCCTTGTGGCTCTCCGCAGAGAGCGAAATACTTTAAAGCTTTTAGGCGTATTTACAAGGGGTGAATTGCTGAACAGTCCGGTGGACTGTTCGGCAAGAGGGGACGCTTTGCAAGAGAAAGCGTCCCCTTTACTTTCGTTAATCATTCAATAAGCGCTTTGCCCTTTGAAAACCCACAACCTTAAAAAATCTGGCGAAACTTTTAATTCACCGTTCGGAGATAATTTAACTGTTTCAGTAGTGTTTTTCGTCATATTAATCAATAAAAAATTCTTTTTTAGGCAGATAATTGTATAAACAGCAGAAAAAATCAAAATTCCTTGAAATTCAGACGTAATTGTAATATAATATATAATGTATAAATGTATGTAGAATACTTTTACTGCTTGGGGGAATGATATCTGTGACTGTAAGAGAACAAACTGAAATCATTGAGCTGACTATGCTCAGTCCCTATGCATGCGCCTCACGAGGCAATGGAAAACGTGTCAGGTATGAGGAAAAATGCCCGTACAGAACTGATTTTCAGCGTGATCGTGACAGAATTCTCCACTGTAATTCATTCCGCAGACTTAAACGAAAAACTCAGGTTTTTCTTTCACCTGTAGGTGATCACTACCGCACCCGTCTTACTCATACGCTTGAGGTTTCACAGATTGCGAGAACTATTTCCAGAGCGCTCCGCCTTAACGAGGATCTGACAGAGGCTATTGCACTCGGTCATGACCTGGGTCACTCTCCCTTTGGGCATTCCGGCGAAGCTATTCTCGACGAAATATGTCCGCATGGCTATAAGCATTACCTGCAAAGCGTGAGGGTTGTTGATTACATTGAAAAGGATGGGGAAGGTCTTAATCTCACATATGAAGTGAAAAATGGCATTGCATGCCACACAAATGCTGTTGCAGCTACTGCTGAGGGTAATGTTGTCAGGCTTTCGGATAAAATTGCATACATAAATCATGACATCGAGGACGCTGTCAGGGCAGGGATCCTTAAAAATTCTGATCTTCCTGAATTTCCGGTAAAGGTTCTGGGAAAAACAAAATCGCAGCGAATAACTACTCTCATAAGCTCGGTAATTGAGAATGGTGCAGATGAAATCCGTATGACAAATGACATAAAAAAAGCTCATGACGAGCTGAGGGCATTTATGTTTGAGCATGTTTATACCCATTCCGCCGCTAAAACGGAGGAAAAGAAAGCAAAACAGCTTGTTGAAAAGCTGTATGAATATTACAAAAAGCATCCTGAAAAGCTGCCGGAGGAATATATAAGAATCCTTAAAAGATTTGATACGGACAGAGCAGTCTGCGATTATATTTCCGGTATGAGCGACGGTTATGCCGTTGACCTTTTCAATGAGCTTTTTGTTCCTCGTTTCTGGAAGTAGGTGAGATAATGCCGCTTCCTGAAGAATTCCTATATCAGCTCAAGCTTGCAAACCCTATTGATACTGTAATAGGCAGCTACGCAAGCCTTAAAAGAAGCGGACACGACCATGTTGCATTGTGTCCGTTTCATTCGGAAAAGACGCCGTCGTTTCACGTTTATACCGATACCCAGAGCTTTTACTGCTTTGGCTGCGGTGCTGGCGGAGACGTTATAACCTTTATAAAGCGCATTGAAAATTTAAGCTATATTGAAGCGGTTCGGCTTCTTGCTCAGCGTGGAGGACTTGATGTTCCGGAAAATTCAGCTGACAATACTCTTGCAGAGCTTAAAAAGCGCATTTATGAGATCAATCGTGAAACGGCAAATTATTATTTCCGGCAGCTTGTTTCCGGAAATGACAAACGTGGACTTAAATATTTCATTTCAAGAGGCTTAAAGCCTGAAACGATAAAAAAATATGGTCTGGGATTTGCTCCCCCAAGCTGGGACGCATTGAAAAAGCATCTTGAGGCTCTGGGATACAGCGAAAGGGAAATGATTGCTGCCGGAGTCAGAAGTTTAAGCAGAAATGAAAAAAATGTCTATGACACTTTTCGTGATCGTGTTATATTTCCTATTATTGACCTGAGAGGAAACATAATAGCATTTGGAGGAAGAGTGCTTGACGACAGCGTTCCAAAGTACCTCAATACAGGCGATACTGCGGTATTTAAAAAAAGCCGCAATCTTTTTTCGCTGAATTTTGCCAAAAACACGCCCGTCAAAAGGCTTATACTTGCAGAAGGATACATGGACGTTATAGCAATAAACCAGGCAGGATTTGAAAATGTCGTTGCAACTCTGGGTACTGCGCTGACACCAGATCAGGCAAGAATTATGAAAAGTTATGCGGATGAGGTGATTATTTCGTACGACAGCGACAGCGCAGGACAGAAAGCAACCCAGAAAGCTATAAATCTTTTGGGCGACGCAGGTATAACAACAAGAATAATAAAAATGGAGGGCGCAAAGGATCCGGACGAATATATAAAGAAGTTTGGTTCAAAGCGCTTTAAGCAGCTTCTTGATAATTCCGGTGGCGCTGTGAATTTTGAGCTTGAAAAATGTCGCACCGGACTTGATCTTGACAGTGAAACCGGAAAGGTTGAATTTCTAAAAAGGACTGTAAAGGTTCTTTCACAGATCTCAAATTCGCTTGAACGTGACGTTTATATCTCGAAGATAGCAAAGGAAAATGAAATAAGCGCAGATGTGCTGAAATCGCAGATAAACAGCGAGATAAAGAGGAGCCGCAGCATAGAAAGAAAAAAGGAATGGCAGGCTATACGAACCAAGCCTTTTTATTCGGATTCCCTTGTTCCCGAAAAAGGCTCGCTGCTAAGAGAGGTAAAGGCGGAAGAGGGGATTTTAGCGTGTCTTTTCAGATATCCGGACTGTATGGAAAGAATCAGGGCAGAGCTTTCTCCTGAGCATTTTATAACAGAATTTTACCGTCGTATTTTTGTCGTTTTTTGCGAAAGAATATCAGAATATCAGAGCTTTTCACTTTCCATGTTCTCTGATGAATTTAATGACGAGGAAATGGGAAGAATAGCCGGAATAGAGGCAGAAAACAAAGAAATTGCGATAACGGAAAATGCGATGAAAGATTATATAAAAATACTTCAGGATTACAAAAATAATCCTTTAAATAAAAATAGTGGGCAGCTGTCAGATGACGATTTGCTGAATATTGTAAAATCAAAAAGATAAAGGTGTTGCTGTTATACAGTAATGCTAAAAATTAAGCCGGAGTTATCGGCTTGGAATGGAGCGTTTTTATGTTAATGGACAAAAAAACTACTATTGAAAACCTTATCGAAAAAGGAAAGGCGAGCGGAAAGCTTTCAACCAAGGAGATAACCGATGCGCTGGAGGAGCTTGATTTTGACGTTGACCAGATGGATACGTTTTATGACAACTGTGCCAGCAACAATATTGAAATCGTTGACGACTTTTCAACTGATTCAGATCTGAAGCTTGGTCTGGATTCAAGCATGGGCGATGATCTGGAAATGGCTCTTTCCACAGAGGGAATTGCCATTGATGACCCTGTAAAAATATACCTCAAAGAAATAGGACGTGTTCCTCTTCTGAGCGCTGAAGAAGAAATCGAGCTTGCGCAGAGAATGTCGCAGGGAGATTCCTATGCGAAAAAGAGACTTTCAGAAGCAAACCTCCGACTTGTTGTAAGCATTGCAAAAAAATACGTCGGCAGAGGAATGCAGTTTCTTGACCTCATTCAGGAGGGAAATCTGGGACTTATAAAGGCAGTTGAGAAGTTTGACTATACAAAGGGCTTCAAGTTCTCAACATATGCAACATGGTGGATTCGCCAGGCAATTACAAGGGCTATTGCAGACCAGGCAAGAACTATCAGAATACCTGTTCATATGGTTGAAACCATAACAAAGGTAAAAAAGGTTTCAAGCCAACTTCTTCATGAAAATGGTCATGATCCGACAGCGGACGAAATTGCTGAAAAGCTTGATATGCCTGTTGAGAGAGTAAGGGAAATTATGAGAATAGCTCAGGATCCGGTTTCGCTTGAAACACCGATAGGTGAGGAAGAGGACAGCCATCTCGGCGATTTTATTCCTGATGATGATGCACCGGCACCTGCTGAGGCTGCATCTCTCATACTTTTAAAGGAGCAGCTCAATGATGTTCTGTCAACACTTACAGATCGTGAGGCAAAGGTACTGAAGCTGCGATTCGGTCTTGAGGACGGACGTTCAAGAACACTTGAGGAAGTAGGCAAGGAGTTTGACGTCACAAGGGAGCGTATCAGACAGATTGAAGCCAAGGCTCTTAGAAAGCTCAGACACCCGAGCAGAAGCAAAAAAGTCAAAGATTTTCTTGACTGATCTTTGACTACATAAATTGAGACGGTAGCTTAATTAAATGACTGCCGTTAATAAAGGGACGCTTTCTCCTGCAAAGCGTCTCTTCTTTTAGAGCGTGTTTAAATAAAATGCTTGTGCCGAAAAGATGTGCATTTCATTTTTATGTGAACTGCTCTATATAAGATTAAACCGCCGTTTCCTTACTGTTGGAAACGACGGTTTAAAATTTATTTTATGAGAGTGTGTATTACTCGACGTTTTTAAGAGCGTCCGCAAGCGGAACCTTTTTAACTCGTCTTGTCTGGAAGTATGCTATTATTGAATATGATACTACTCCAAGTACAGCCATCTTTACAAATACGGACGGCGCAACGTAATATGGCAGCCAGCCGGAATATTCCTTGAAGAAGTAGTTGCATATCTTGTGCAAAGCAGCATTCGCAACAGGAATTGTTATCAGCATTGAAAGGAATACCATAATGGTCGTTGTTGTTATGTATATTCCGTTTATTTCAGAATTTTTGTATCCAAGAATTTTTGTCATGGAAATTGATTGCGCATTCTTTTCGATGACAAGCTTTGAGAGCAGATATACTATAAGCATGAACATCATTACGCCGAATACCAGGAATATTGACATCATATTTCCCATTGAAAGCTTTAGCTGACGTGATGTCTTTGTAAGATCGTCAACTGTGATCTCTGATGCAATGTATGAATTATCAATGTCTGTTATCTGGTTTTCAGAGAAGTAGCCGTTAAAGTATCCGCTTTCAAGGTCAAATGTATTGCAGAAGCTGTCTTTGTCCATGAAAACGCAGAGCGAAGCCGGATAGTAGTAAATTCCGTCAACCTTGAATTTATATTCTTTAGTTCCAAATTCCTCTTCAAGCGTTATCTCATCGCCCTTTGAAATATTATGCTTTTCTGCGTAAGCATTTGAAATATAAACTCCGCTTCCGAAATCTATATCAACATATTTGCTGTCAGGTGTTAAACCATAAAGGGTAACTTCTTCTGATTTAAGCTTTCCTTCAGGAGTCTTTAATGAGCCTGCTGCATATTTTTCAGCGCTCTGCTCTGAAGTTTCAACAGGCGATTTAAGAAGATACTGATGTGAAGCGATAACATTTGAGGTTATTTCATTCTGATAATTGTCAAGCAATGGTCTGAACATGAAACCGAAAAGCAGGATTGCATTTGCAAAGAACACGCCTATAAAGATAGTAATGTAGTTAGGCATGTTCTGGAAAATAACACGCAGACGGAAACGCTTCATTATACCAATTTTGGTATTAAGTTTAAACGCCTTTTTCTTCTTCTTGCGACTTAAATCACGTCTTATAAAGCAAAGCGGAGAAAGGCTAAGCTTTCTTGACAGCATGATAAAGTTTATTATAAGCATGATAAGAAGCGGAATTACAGTTGTTCTGATAAATGCCTGAGAGTTCCAGAGTGTTTTGTAGGTCGGGAGACTATAGCTGCCATAGTATGCATTTGCTGCAAAATCCTTGAGAGCCGTATATCCGAGGATATTTCCGACAACTGCTCCGGCAAAGGTAACTATAAGCGGCATTGTCATGTAGTGAATTATAAGCTCGCTTTTTTTATAGCCGGTTGCACGAAGAGTTCCGATAACATTTGCTTCTTTTGTGATTGTGTTTCCCGTTGTTATTGCAAAGATAAATGCGATAATAACTACAACAATATAGAGGAATATGTTGATAAATGTGTTGTCGCCCTTAATATCGTCTCCGGTAAAAATAATAGCCTGGTTTGTATATTCAGGAATATAGCTTACAACGGAATTTTGATTTACAAGAGCCTTTTCAGAAAGATTTTTGAGAAAATCGTCTGAAAGTTCCTTTGCCTTGTCATTATCGGCAGGACGTTCATCATATTTCCATGAGTAACCATAGTGATAACCCTGTTCGCCAAGGGAATTAAAGCAGTCCTCCGTTACAACGGCAACGCCGAATTTTACAGCGTCAAACATCATGTCTGAAGGATCTGAGAAAAGTGCGCTGTAGTCTGAAAGTGCAACAAGACCGCAGATTTTAAAGGACTTATCGCCAAAGGTAAGCGTATCGCCGACAGAAAGGTCGTTATTGTCGGCATACATTCTGTCAATAGCTATTTCGTCACTATTCTGAGGAAAATCTCCTTCCATCAGACACTCAAGATCTATATCGTTTCGCTTGTGAAAAACTCTGAGTGTGCTGTCCACTTCTTTGGTAGGGCGTTCTATGTAATTATTCTCATAGATTTTAATCCCGTTGGTTTCAAGCTCTGATATAAGCTTTTCGTCTGCCTGATTATAAAGCTCAAAATTACCGTCCTCAATATTATATTTGTCAAAGCTTTCGTCATAGGCTGTTGCCATACTTGTTCCTGCAACGTTCCAGCCGGAAACAATAGCGATAGTTGAAGCTATGAAAAGGAAAATTATTAGGTATTTTCCGAATTCGCTTTTTAATTCATGCGGCAGTCTTTTGATAAGAGGATTTTTCATCTGGCGTTCCTCCTTACCAGTCAAGCTCTTCAGCAGAGATCTTGGCGTCATTTATATAGTTTTTGCGGATCATTCCGTCACGAAGCTTGATTATTCTGTCTGCCATATTTTTAATAGCATCATTGTGTGTTACCATAACGACAGTGTTTCCGTATTTCTGATTAAGGTTGCCTATAAGCTTTAAGATATCCTTTGAGGTTTTGTAGTCAAGCGCACCTGTCGGTTCGTCACAGAGCAGTATGTCCGGATTTTTTACAATTGCACGTCCGATAGCAGTTCTCTGCTGCTGTCCGCCTGAAAGCTGGTTCGGGAGCTTGTGACGGTGTTCGTACAGACCAAGCGTTTTGAGCAGATCGTCAACATTCAGCGGATTATCGCTTAAATATGCGCCGACTTCAATATTTTCCTTTATGTTCAGATTTGGTATAAGGTTATACATCTGAAAAATGTATCCAAGGTGCTTCCTGCGGTAAAGTGTAAGTGTTTTTTCGTTCATGTCGGCAGTTTTTTCGCCACCGATCGAAATGTAACCGCTGTCGGCACTGTCGATTCCTCCGATAATGTTGAGCAGTGTTGATTTTCCGGAGCCTGACGGACCAAGCAGGACGCAGATCTCACCCTTTTCAATTTCAGCGTCAATTCCTTTAAGCACTTCTACTCTGCTTTCACCCTCGCCGAAATGCTTTTTGATGCCTTTGATCTCAAGAAACATAATATCGCCTTCCTTTTAACGTTAATAGTTAGTGTAAGCTAACCACAATTCAAAAAATAATGCTGTCCTGAAACAGCTTTTGTATAACAGCATAAAACAAAGCTTTCCGGGAAATATTATTTCAGTAAGCTTTGCAGATAAATTGTGCTACATAACAATGTTATTTTAGCATACACTACCTTGCTTGTCAACCCTGACGGCTGATTTCTGCGATTTGCACAATAAAAAGTAAACAACACATAAAAAATATGCTGTGCTCAACGTAGATAACGTTGAGACAGCTGTCAGGGAAACAATATAGCATTCCAAAGCGCAGGTGAAGGCAAAATGCGCAGCGGTGTGATTTACGAAAAGTAATTCCTTTCAACTGCTCTCCAGTTTATTATTTTCATAAGACTGTTAAGGTAACGCTCACGATGATTCTGATACTGAAGATAATATGCATGTTCCCATACGTCAATCGGAAGCAGCGGATTCAGACGTTGTTCCAGCGGCGTTTCCTGATTTTTAAGAGTTATAATGTGAATCTTTCCGCTCATATCTGAAACGAGGTATGCATATCCGGAGCCGAAAACAGACATTGCCGCTTCTTTAAGGCTGTTGGTCATTGTATTTAAGCTCCCGAAGTCTCTGCATATAATTTTTTCAAGTTCATGCGGAACACAGGAGCGTCCTGCAGAGGTCAGACATTCAAAGTAAAGCTGATGGTTGAATGCTCCTCCGGCATATCTGCGTACATCACGTCTTATTTCCTCAGGAAGAAACGCCTGCTTTATAAGAAGCGCTTCTATCGGCAGGTTGTGAAGCTGCGGATAATCCTTTAAAACGGCATTAAGCTTTTTTATGTAGCCTGCATAGTGACTGTCGTGGTGTATTCTTATGGTGTCTGCGCCCAGCCAGGGACAAAGTGCATTTGCAGGGTAGGGAAGCGGTTTAGGGGAAAAAGGATAGTGCTGCGGTTCGTTCATTTTTATCAACTCCTAAGTTACAGTATTTTATAAGGATTACAGCATTTTGCTGCCGGTCATGCTTATTATATGACAGCAGGAGGCGCAGTATTACATATCCGGAAACACGACGGAATTTCGCATAAAGCCGATATAAAAATTATATTGGGAAATAGCACATTTTCCGGTATTTTATTCGCCTTTTTTGTTGACATTCCGACATTCAGGAGGTATAATATATTTACGGTAAAACGGGACGAATATTTAGAACCCGTCTTCACAAGCGTATGCG
>CAKSJL010000033.1 GCA_934463345.1 uncultured Oscillospiraceae bacterium
CTTAGTTCAGATTGGTGCAAGAAATATGCAGAATTTTGAAATGCTCGCTGAACTCGGAAAATGCAAAAAGCCTATACTTCTAAAAAGAGGTCTCGCAAATACTATTGAAGAATGGCTCATGAGCGCTGAATACATTATGTCCGGTGGAAATGAAAATGTAATTCTTTGTGAAAGAGGTATCAGAACATTTGAAACAGCAACCAGAAATACTTTTGATGTTTCAGCAATCCCTGTTCTTCACCATCTTACTCATCTGCCTGTTATTGCAGACCCAAGCCATGCATCCGGAAAATCTGCACTCATTAAGCCGTTGGCAAAATCGGCTGCTGCTGCCGGTGCAGATGGTCTTATGATTGAGGTTCACCCAAATCCGTCAGAAGCACTCTGTGATGGTGCGCAGTCACTTACTCCTGCGACATTTGATGATGTTATGAAAGATGTCAGAAGGATATGCGAGCTTGAAAATAAAATAATGTGATAAAAGGGATGAACAAAATGAAAATTCTTGTTGCAGGTCTGGGACTTATAGGAGGTTCATACTGTAAGGCTATAAGCAGTTACACTCAGCATGAGGTTTATGGTTATGACCTTGATGAAAAAACTATAAAAGCTGCTGAAAAATGTGGATGTATTAAAAAGGGCGTTACACCTGATGACTTCGATAAATTTGATATGATAATTGTCGGACTTCATCCAAATCCTGCAAAAGCATTTATGAATGCCTACATGTCCAGCTTCAAAAAGCATACAATCCTGACCGACGTCTGCGGAATAAAAGGCGAAATGGTTTTACAGATGACAAAAAAAGCACTTGAAAATGATATATACTATGTTGGCACTCATCCTATGGCTGGAAAGGAGCATTTTGGGTTTGAATTTTCTGACGGTGCTTTATTTATTGGTGCGAAT
Source organism: uncultured Oscillospiraceae bacterium (assembly GCA_934463345.1). Classification (GTDB taxonomy): domain Bacteria; phylum Bacillota; class Clostridia; order Oscillospirales; family Ruminococcaceae; genus Porcipelethomonas. The sequence goes on from CAKSJL010000033.1 coordinate 910, forward strand.
TTCATCGTTACTCCCATTGAGGAGACAAATAAAAATGCTGTTCTAACCGTTGAAAAACTTGCAAAGGACATGGGATTTGCAAAAATTGTTGAAACCTCCCCTTTTGAACATGACAGTGTTATTGCCTACACTTCGCAGTTGGCACATGTTGTTTCCAGCGCATATGTAAAAAGCCCGACAATGCAGAAAGAACTTGGCTTTAGCGCTGGCAGTTTCAAAGACATGACAAGAATAGCGACACTTAATGAATCAATGTGGACTTCCCTGTTTCTCGCAAATAAAAATTGCCTTGTATATGAAATAGATCAGCTTCTGGAACATCTTACGGAATACAGGAATGCAATTGCTGATGAAAATTCTGAGGTTCTGGAAAAGCTTTTGCGTGACGGCAGAATTTTAAAAGAAGAAAATATAAGGCAACGTACTAAAGAGGATGAATAATTGCAAAAAGCCTTAACAATTTGTATTTTAATGCATAAAAATAGCTAATTATTTTTTAAAAATTACCTGTTATATAGAATCTCCGTTGAGTAATAATATTAGTGCGGCATTAATTAATTCAAAAGGAGATTCAATTATGAAAGGCGAATTTACTCAGAAGGGCAAGGAAGCTCTTGAACGTTTTAAGATGGAAGCAGCCAGCGAGGTTGGCGTTAATTTAAAGCAGGGATACAACGGTGATCTGACTTCAAGAGAGGCAGGATCTGTTGGGGGACAAATGGTAAAAAAGATGATTGACGCATATAAAGTTCAGTAATTTAATATAACACCAGGCGGACTGTATTTTTCAGTCCGCTTTACTTTTAATAATATAACTAAGGGCAATATAGTCTGCACCTTACCACAACTCTCTGTGTACCACTAAGCGTACAAGTGAAAAGCGTCATATCCCAGTCCCCGCTTATCATTTTTTCAGTGTCATGACTATCCAATATTTCTGTACCACATACTTCATATATGTATTGCGTATTATGTACATCCTTTAAAATAACATAATCACCATCACTAAGATTTTTTATTTTTCCAAAATGACTTGAATAATTATGTGCGGCTATAACAAGCTTATTCTCATTCTGATAATAAAGGCATGGAGCAATATCAAGATTGTTGTAATTCCATTCGCTCAAAACCGGAAGATTTATTCCTATCTCCGGAATCTCTATTGTCCCTATGTAATTTTTTTCCTCAATTTGAATTGTATCAAATGCAGCAATATTTATATTTTCGGACACTCCGGAAGCAATCAGTTCAGAATTACTGCTCTCATCCTCTATTCTACTTTCTATAATATTAAAAATTTCCTCAGATTTTTTACCGGTGCAGTAATCCCTTTTTACATTCCATACAACCATAAAGACAGCAGTTAATACAGCTGCAAGTCCCAGAATCATAAATGAAAATCCAAGCTTACTTTTCATTTTTACCCCTTTTATACAGAAACCAACCTACAATAAAGAGTGTAACTCCAGTTACGCCAAGTAAAGGAACAATCCACAGCTGCATGCCAGTCTGGGGAAGCTTCTGCGAAGTTGATGGTGGATTCACACCCGTTATTAAAATAGGCGGATTGGTATATGTTCCAGTATATGTATTTATAATAGTAACCGTATCGTCACTCTCATTATATGATACCTCATAACCGTCAGAAGCATCTTTCTCTTTAATTTCCCAGCTTGCATTCTGAGGAAGATCCCTCCAAATATATTCCCATCCATTCTGCTCGTTAAGAATCGCTGTAGTAAATTCAACGCCATTTCTGTATAAAACAGCTGTAACATATTGAGGTCTTGTTCCCTCGTTATCATTTTTCCAAACTTTTTCTACAGTATAATTTGCTTTTACATACGTTGATTCCGGCAAAACTTTGAGCTTAGGCAATGCCATAAGGTCGTATGTCCAGGATGTCCCTGATGCGCTCTCTTCTTTCAGTTCAATCAGTGATGGAACAGGTATATATGCATTTCCATCAAGCATTATCGTTTCGCCGGTAACCAGATAAAGACCCGGTTTTAAAGAGCCAAAAATTATCTGACCGTCTTTATCAGTAACCCCGCTGTTTAAAGGAACAATTTCATCAATAATAGTATAAGTTTCATATTTCGAAGCGGCATTTTGCAGTGCTGATGTTGATCTGTCATTAAGTTCAACAGGATATTCGGAAAATTCATCTGTAATATTATAACTTCCATTTTCACTTATATCTGCAATATAATAGATTTTCCACTCCATATTGCTTAAAATTACATCTTCTTTACGGCATATTATAGTCAGCGAATCCGTCTTGCTGTCTGCTGAAACACCAACTGAAAATAAAAGCAAGGCAATAATTGAAAAGACAATTGTAGCTATACTAATTTTTTTCATTTTTTTCACCGCCGTTTCTTTTAGGCTTTCTGCCCGCAGTCATCACAATTACCAAAAAAGCAATAAGAATTGGTACACCGATAAAAGGTGCAACAACAATAGGGTTAATCTTGACTGCATCAGCTGACACCCTTACTGACAAATTAGCTTTAGTCTCAATTCTTTTACCTCTGACAAGAAGCCTGTGTGTATTTACTCCATACGGAGTACATGTTATAAGCGTTGCATAATCCTGTCCATCAATTATTTCAAGCTTATCAAATTCATCTGGTTCAATTATCTGGATCTTGTCAACCTCATACGTCAGTACCTTGTTCAGAACAGTTATAGTAAATTTGTCTCCATTCTGAAGCTCATCTATGTCGCTGAACAGCTTTGCAGACGGCAGACCTCTGTGAGCTGAAATAACAGTATGTGTACTTTCACCGCCCACTGGAAGACTTGAACCCTGAAGATGGCCGGCAGCATTATTCAGAACATCATCACTTGTTCCATGGTATATAGGAAGTTCAACGTCAATTTCAGGTATAGTAATATACCCCATAACGCCAGTTCCTGTAACATCAAGAGCTTCTTCATACCCGGGAATTTCATCATAATTTTCAAGAGGATTAAAAAGTTCATGAAGCCGTTTATTATAATCCTCTGCCTGCGAAATCGCAAGTTTATATGCATTGTCGTCCAAGTTATTCAGAAATTCGTTATATGATGCAATAACCTGGCTTTGCGTTTTTGAATTCCAGTAATTACTTATAACGGGATAAAGCATCACGGAGAGTCCTGTGAAAAACACTATTATAAGCATAATCGTTGATATACTTACTTTTTTCTTTTTCATAGAACACTCCCTGACGCCTCCAGGCGGAGGAAAACTCCTCCGCTTGCAGACACTAAAATATTATTTGCTCATACGTTTTTTTACAATAAGAAGTATTGCAGCAGCTACCATTATAATGCCGCCTGATACATAGAAAATCGTAGTACCAATACCGCCCGTACCAACAAGCTTTGAACCAGACTTATTTATAACATCAACTTCATTTGATTTGCCAGACATTCCGTTTATAGTTGCCGAAAGCGATGTCAGTTCGTTTCCAAGGGTATTATATCCGGAATTAATAGTAAATGTTGTATCATCTGCCTTGCTGTATCCGCTTGGCGGAGTTTTTTCTGAAAGAACATACTCAACTTCATCATCAAGACCAATAATTTTAAATATACCAGTTGCATCGGTTGTTATATCTTCAATTGAGCCATTCGGATCAACTACATAGACATTTTCAGTTTCTGTGCTTGAAAATTTTAAATTAGCCCCGTCTCTCTTTACATTAAACACAGCGTTTTCAAGATAATTAAAGTTTTCGTCCGTTTTAGAAACCTTAAATGAAAATGTCCATTCATAAACCTTATCACGAATTGTTTCGCCCTTTGAGGTTGTATCATAAGGATTATTTGAATATTCCAAGTAAACTTCATTATCATTATGCTTATCTGTATTTGCCGCTTCTGAAACCAAAGCGCTTGTATTTAATGTTGCTTCATAATATGTGTAGAGCTTGCCTGGACTTGTGATTTTGCTGTCATTTATCGCCTTAAGGACATCAATTTTAACTGTAAAATTCTGATCATCAGCTTTGGTTACTGTAATATACGAAGAATCAAGCTGATCTGTCTTGTTTTCATCTGTATATACCTTGACAGAGCTTTCGTCAAATGTAAGACCTGCCGTCATTGTATCATGAATTATATAGTCATATGATGTAAAATCTGCAACCCTGTCAGGAACATCTGATATAAAACGATATTCAACAGTGTCACCAACCTGGTTATCGCCTACATCACCCCAACTGTTATCATCATTATGCTTTATCTGTTTTATAATTGACGGAGCATCCAGCTTGGCTTCAATATCAGCTGTCTTATCTGTCGTATCAAGCATAACTAATGATGTAACCGTATCTTTATCTGTCTGACCATTTGGGTTTGTACCTGTACCAAAAACAAGGAAATATCCTGCTTCACCAACATCGAGTACAGCTTTTTCATCTGCGGCTGTTGCAGTAGCAATTACTGTCGGATTTTTACCCTTTATATATTCATTATAAACTGCATCTGCAAATTTACGGGAATTTTCCGAAGTATTTAAAGCGGCAAGAATTCCATCAAGATCTACTGCTCCGACAGACAGAGCAACACTTGTATAGTCCTTACTGAGACATGTATCATCTGCAGTATAGGAATAATTGTCACCGTTGTAAGTCAGACTAAACACCTTATATGCGTTAAATGTCTGACCATTAATCGAAACATTACTTGATTCTGGTTTCTTCACCGTAATTATGTATTCACTTGCAGCAGAAGTATTTATGCAGAAAATGTTCATGCAAAATACCATAATCACTGCTGTGATGACACTCAGGCTTCTTTTGATATTTTTCATAAAATCATATCCTTTCATTATTAAAATAATATTGTTAACAGCGCTTTATCTTCTGCCTTTGCGCCGGTTGAAAAGGTAATAATATGATACCGGGATAATAATTATCAACAACCCCATTATCATTATGCTCTGAACACCATTTCCTCCCGTTGCCGGAAGAGTAGGTTTTTCAGTTTCTTTTCGGTTTGTGAGATTTATTTCACCGCCGTTAATTCCGTTTGTATCAAATTCTGCGGTATATCCCTTTATGTCAGTAACCTCTTTTACATAATAATAGTAAAGTGTACCGTCTGATTTTCCCTGAGGAAGCTCTGTCCATGTGTAAGTCCAGTTGTTATCAGGACTGAGCGTTACCAGTGAATTTTCAACAAGCTCTGCATCATCGGGAATCTCTGCTCCAAAGACGGCACTTTTTGAAACCTCTGTACAATTTGTCAGACTTATATCATATTTTGAATATGTCTGGCAATCCTCAAAATAAAGGTCAATAGTGGTATTACCATCCACACTGTTTATTTTATATGTCACACCTGATAAAAGATCACCATTAGGATTTTCGCTCCATGTACTATTATAAGTAATATTACCATCGTGTATATTTACGATTTCTCCATTAACCTTTATATAACCATTCTGCGATTCAATGAATGCATTCAATGTTTTAACAGTAAGTGTAATTTCACTGTTTTCATTAACCTTATAGCGCTTTTCAATGGATTTGCCGTATTTATCTGAGATATTCACATTAATTGTCTTAGGCGCTTCTGACTGTGACGCCGATTTATAAAGCTGTACCTCAACTGGCTGAGGCAATGTGTTATCAGCCCAGTATTTGTTTACAGTAACTGAAACATTGCTGAGTTTGCTGTTTCCAATTTCAATAATTCCGCCTTTTAACAGGACGTTTATGTCCGATACCTGCATTCCAGAAGGCAGCTGATCCGGATATGAGCTAAATATGAAGTAATACGGATAACGTCTTGGCATGTAGCCGTCAGGCGCCTGAACTTCTACCAACTTATACAGTACTTTTTTATCTAACTCCGGCAGCAGATATTCACCACTGGTGTCATTTGTCACAAGATCAAGCGGTGTATCACTTTCATTTCCCCATACAGGTGTTATGCTATTTTCATCTATTTTCTGACTATCAATTAACGGCTGCCACACATCGTTATTCCACTGATAAAGCTGAAATTTTGCATTTCCAAGCCTGATTGCAAAGTTTTCTGAATCAGTCTTTCGGATTTTAATGTAGTCTGATGTTGTGGAATGTGCACCACTTTCTTTATTCAACTGATATAATTGACTGTTTGAAGTTTTATCAGTGCCCACACTAAAATCAAGTTCCGCATAGTTTTCAACCTTGCCACCATAGCTGTTTACATATCCGCTGTTGCAATTTGGATCGTTCAGTGAAAGATGATAGATATATTCAATTCTTATATGCATTTCATCAGGAAGCTCCAGAAGCAAAACTGAATAGATTCCATTCGTGTCCTCTTCATAATGTGAAAGCTTATATTCTGAAGGCTGAAGCTGCTCATCTGTATCTGCATTATAAACCTCAAGACTTAAAAGCGAGGCTGTAAAACCCCAATCATATTTGAGTGTTCCATCATCATTTTTTTCGGCATAGCTGCGCAATCTGTCTTTAACTGTTATCTTTCCTGTATCAGACAATTGCTCAGCGTAAGGGTTTACATCAAGAGTATAAGTCACATCACCGTCATATGTATTTGCAGGATCTGAACTGCTCTTTGATATCAAAGCCGAAGTAATCTCCTGGGTTTGTGACTTGCTGTCTGTCCCATCAGAAACAGTATTTTTAAACGAAGTTGACAAGCCGGATTTATGCTCCCTTATATAATCATCGCTGACGCTCACGCTATATGAAATCTTGAATGGATTTCCATTATGCACATTGGCTGGTACGGTAAATACAACCTGCTGATTTCCAGAATCACCCGATAAAACATATGTCATTCCATTTGAATCTGTAAAATATGAACCGTTATGATTCTGAAATTTTACAGAACTTTCTATGAAACTAACACCCTCTGGAAGCATATCGGTAAGAACTGCATCCTGACTTCCATAGTTATTGCTTTCATTTGCAATAATATACCATTTCAAAATATAATCGCCGTTTTCAGTTTTATCAAGCTCTGTAACTCTGTGAGTTGAGTCACTTGTTCTACCAGTCATTCCATCATATTTTTTTATGGAATCTTTTTTGGTTTCTTCGTATATTGAATCCTTTTCTATTCCAAGAAATTCTGCATGGTTAGTAAAAGTCACCTTATCTCCTACTGCCATACTACTATCTATTGTACCGATACTGCTGTAATTTATATAAACATCAGCCAGATTGTTAACAGTATCGTTTTCAGCAAATGTTACTTTAAATGAAGAAATTTTTATATCCTCAGCCGAAAAGTCTGTTATCTCATTACCGTTCTGATCGAAAGCTATAATGGTATAATCAGTATCCTTAACAAGCGAAAAATCTGTCCAGTCTGCACCCTTTCCGGTAAGTGTCAGATTATTAAACTGCTCCACTGTCATATAATGCTCTGATTTATCAGATGACATGTTGTCAGTATATTCTTTGCCCGCAAATTTTTCCTGCTGATACTGAAGCTCAACAGTCCATTTAATTATAATATTTCCGTCACTGTTATAGCCTCCGGAAGATCTGTTTTTATTTACATACAGTCTGCTGTTTCCGACATAAGCTTTACCGGTATCACTATTTACAGACTCATTATTATTATCTTTCAGCTCAGCATTGTTTACATTTTCCATGGCATAGCCAGAAGGATTTGTTTCATAAACCAGTCTGTATTCAGAGCCAGTAAGACTGCTAAATGTAAATGTATTGTCATCTGTACTGAGAGTGCCCGCATTTTCGACTATATTATTATTTTTATCAATCACCTTTATCGAACCGTCTATAGCCTGCCCCAGCATCTGGTCTGTCACGCTATAGCCGCTTATATCTTGTCCAAGAGGATTAAGAATTGTTATTGTCCACTTGATTTTGTCAGTACGTTCATTATATGAACCTGTTTTTTTCAGTACACAGCCTGTCACGACATCAACATAATTTTTATCTCTTGATGTAAGCTTATCCGAAGTAACAATTACTTCATTTTCAGCTTTGAAATCAACAGCCTTGCTTCCCGGCGTAACAAGTGCGGAATAATTTATAGAATAAGATTCTCCGGCTTCAAGTGCAGGAAGCTCACTCAAAGTCATTTTTCCGTCATCGGCAATTGACACCTGAGCAGAAAAGGTTTCACTTGTACCATCAGCTTTCTTTTTTTCAACGCTGATTGTCTGACCGTCTGTCAGATTAAACTTTATAAGACTCTGGTCTGCATTTACAAGACAGTCAGATACGTTAATGCTGTTTCCGGAAGCATTTACAGATGATATACTGATATTGTAATCAACGGTTTTATTTACAGCATCATACCCACTGTTTGTTTTTTTAACTGATAAATCATTCTTTTTAACTGTTGTAAAATCAACATCAATAGAGGCGTTACCCATTGTTACAGTTTCTTTATCAGAATTTTTATCGGTTCTCTTGACATTTGCGTTAAACATTATATCTCCGGCAATTTCTTTTGTGCCGTCCATAACATAATTAGGAAGAAAATCTATGATAATATAACCATCAGTTGTAATTTTATATGTACCAGTCTGTTTTCCCTCTTCCTTAACAGGACCTGTCTGTTCCTCTGTAATAATAACGTTGTCAGGAAGCTTATAATATATCTGTCTGTTATTATTCACCTGCATAAGCGTATTGGACGGCAGAGCATAGTTAATTGTAAATTTAACAGGCTTTGTATCATCTTCGGTAATTGTCGAGGAAGTCTCGGTGTATGAAATGCTTGAAATGTTTTTTGAAAAATTGACACTAACATTAGTATCTATTTCCGTACCCGAATAATAAGATATATTTTGACCGAACAGGTCATTTCTCATATATACCAAATCCGGATCATCAACATCTATTTCAGGATTAAGAATATCCTGTGATGCGTCGGCTTCCATTCTTCCACTGTAACAACTGTTATTATGCACATGTTCAGGTTTGGTACATGTAAGCTGTTTCTGCCTGCATTCATCAGTATGAAAATGTCCATCACCTTCTGTTTTGTTACAGATAAGCACATCTTTTTCTTCATAGCATCCGCTATCATGAACATGTGCCGGTTCGTCAGACTGACATATAAGCACAGTCTTTTTTTCAAAACAAGCTTCATCATGGTAATGTGCAGCAGATTCATTCTGTCCGCATGCAAGCACATATGAATAGCATTCTTCTGTATGAGTATGCTCCTCAAGCATGCATGTAAGGTCACCAGTCATACTTACAGCAGGTTTTATAAGGAGAGCAATTACAGAAAAAATAATTGCAAACGATAAAGGAAGAAATATCAGTACTCGTATTTTCTGATATTTATGACTTTTCATAAAATATTTTATTTTGTAATTTAACATTGTCATAAAAAATTTCCTCCTTTCTTATTTGACTTTACCTATTTCATCAAGAGGATAAATTCTAAAAACAACTTTTCCTAATATATCTTTTTTTGCAATGCACCCTACAACTGACGCTCTGCTGTCAACCGATGCTGAACGATGGTCACCCATAACAAAAATTCTGTTGTCAGGAACCTGATAAGGCAGCTCTATATCGCATTTGCCTTTGCTCTTGTCCGTTAAGTACGTCTCGGAAATAATTTTTCCGTTGACAGAAACTGTTCCGTCATCTGTTATATCAACGATATCTCCCGGACCGGCAACAACTCTTTTAAGCAATATTTTGTTATTATAATAAAATGCTACAACATCGCCGGTTTTATATTTATGATTATTAAGGCAGAAAACATACTGTTTGTCCGACAGTGTCGGCTCCATACTAGAACCAGTTACTTTCAGAACAGGCATGAACAGTACTGATATCAGCACTGAAATAGCTGCAACTGCAAGGAGCGAAATAACAGTACCCTTTAAAACCTTATGATATTCTCTTTTATGATTAATTCTGTCAAGTTCAGTTTTTAACTGCAATGCTGTCGGCAATATTTTATTTCTTTCATTTTGCATTAAAATCTAACCTTTAAGAAAATATGTATAATTCATTATTTATCCAGTGCAGCCTTTGTTATTTCATCAGCTTTTTTACAGGCATCTTTAATTATTCTGTCAGCCTCAGTTTTAGCTTCAAGTATGATCCTGTCTCTATTTTCATATGTTTCCTTTATGCTCCGGATATAAATATCGGCAGCTCTCTGTGCTGCTTCAAATATTCCGCTGAGCTGTAAAGATGCTTCTGCAATATTCCCAGACTTTTCAAGGCTCACTGACTTTTCATTTATTTCAAGCCTAAGCTTTTCATTTTCCTGCTTCAACCTGTCAGCTTCTGATTTGAAATTGAACATTATTTCTAATAATTCTGATCGTCTTAATTTGCGAAGCTCCTTATCAGTCATGACATTTCACCTTTCTGATATATATTACCATCTTTCCAGGTATATCTGCACTTAAAAATAATAGTTCTTTCTATTACTAATATACACTATTTTTATCGGTTTGTCCATAGTTTTTTCAAAAAAAATTTCGTCAAATTAACCCAAAGAAATCAACTAAAAATGTGCATTATTTCCTTTTTCAATAAAGTCAATTGTTAATATTCAACATATTTTTAATGTTAATATGAATGTGTATAGTAATTATGCACATTCTTAAACCTTTAAGATATGTGAAAGGTAAATAAAAATAACCATGATAAGCCTGCTTGAAAAAACAAACAGGCTTATGCATTTATAGAAATTATTTTCTATTCTTTATTCATTGCCGGCTGAGTCAGAAAAAATTCATTCTCCTTGAACTGAATTTTTACTTTGCTTCCACTTGATATACTTCCATCAACTACTTTCTGAGAAATAAGATTCTCAATTTTCTGTATTATTTCCCGCTTAATATACCTTGCGCCATACTTTTCTATCTGCCTTTCGTCGACAAGAGCCTTTAAAACGTTTCTACCATAGCTTAATTCTATTCCAATTTTTTCAGCACGTTCACAAAGTTCAGACATAAGCTTATCAGCAATTTTTTCCGGTTCTGCCGAGTTGAGTCTGTTAAAAATAATGATTTCATCAACTCGGTTTATTAGCTCCGGCTTTAAAAACCTTTTTAGCTCTGCTTTTACTCTCAGATCAAGATCTTCCCTGTTTTCCTCACCAAATCCCAAAGCGCCTTTTCCCTCTATTATTTCAGAAGCAATGTTAGATGTCATTATAATAAGGGTATTTTTAAAGTTTATTTTTCTTCCGGTCGAATCTGTCAGAATTCCATCATCGAGAATTTGTAGCAGAAGATTCAAAACATCAGGGTGTGCTTTTTCAATTTCGTCAAAAAGAATCACAGAATATGGATGACGTCTGACAGTATCAGTGAGACTGTTTTTCTCATCATATCCGGCATATCCAGGAGGAGCACCAGTTATTTTTGAAACAGTATGCTTTTCCATAAATTCTGACATATCCACCTTAATAAGGCTTTTGCTGCTACCAAATATGATTTCAGCTGCGGCCTTTGAAAGCTCCGTTTTTCCAACTCCTGTTGAACCCATAAAAATAAATGAACTTATCGGTCTGCTTTGCTCCCTTAGTCCTATTCTGCTTCGCCTTATTGCTCTTGCAAGGGACGCTACCGCTTCATCCTGACCAATAACACGTTTCCTAAGTTCACTTTCAAGGTTTATTAAACGCTTTTCTTCCTTTTCATTTATTTTGTTAACCGGTATACCAGTCCAGAGCGAAACTACAGAAGCCGTATCTTCAATAGTCATTACTGCTGGTTGACCTTTTTTATCCTGAGAACTGCTGAACTTTTTTTCAAGCTTTTCCAGGCTCAGCTTTTCATCCGAAAGCTTGAATGGATAAATAAAGCTTTTTCTCACGCTGTTTGAATTTCTTATTTTAACCCTTGACGCCGCTTCATCTATAACGTCGATCGCTTTGTCAGGCAGAAAGCGGTCGTTTATATATCTTACAGATAGTGACACAGCTGAACGAATAACATCATCCGGTATTATCACATTATGAAACTCTTCGTACTGCTTTCTTATGCCGTTAAGAATAGATATAGTTGCTTCCTCGCTCGGTTCTTCAATAATAACAGGCTGAAATCTTCTTTCAAGGGCTGAATCTTTTTCAATGTATTTACGATACTCCTCAATAGTGGTTGCACCAATAAGCTGTATCTCTCCCCTTGCAAGCTGGGGTTTTAAAATATTTGCAGCGTCAATTGCTCCCTCAGCAGCACCAGCACCAACAAGCGAATGGATTTCATCAATAAAAAGTATTATATCTCCATTTTCAATAACTTCGTCAATACAGCTTTTTATGCGTTCCTCAAAATCCCCCCTGTATTTAGCCCCCGCAACCATTGATGTCAGATCAATTGAAAAAATTGTTTTCTTTTTCAGTTCGTCAGGAACATTTCCTTTTGAAAGCATATAGGCAATTCCCTCGACAACCGCTGTTTTTCCAACACCTGCTTCTCCTATAAGACATGGATTATTTTTAACCTTTCTTGCGAGAATCTGTATGATACGCTCCGTTTCCCTGTCACGACCTATTGCAGGCTGTATTTTTCTTTCCCACACCTGTTCGGTAAGATTTTTTCCGTACTTATATAATGTAGGCAGCTTTTTGAAATCATTTCTGCTCATTCTAATTATTTCATCAGGAATGTTTCCATTATAAGCCTTAACACATTCACTATATACTGCGGCTGTATTCATGCCAAATGAATTAAGAAAATTCACTGCCCCACACCCGGGCTCTTTTATCATAGACATAAGAATATGTTCTGTACCAATAAGCTGAGTTTTGGTTTCAGCAGCAGACTGCGCAGAATTATTCAGTATTCGTCTCAGCGCAGGAGTTATATTCTGAGATGAAAGTGAAGTTTCCTCACCCTGACCAACCAAAATGATAAGCTGTTCACACGCACTGTCATAGCTGACGCCACCCTTTTTCAGTATCTCAGCAGCAACATTTCCACCTTCCTTTAAAAAACCTATTATAAGGTGTTCACTGCCGACATAGGTATGCCCCATCGCCGAAGCAGTCCTGATGGCAATTTCAATTGAGTTCAGAGCCTTTCTTGTAAACATTTCATAATTATTAAGCATTTTCAAAGCACCTTTCTTAAAGCAGTACTGCCTTTTTACAGCATTGCTTAAAATATGGATATCAGTACAGAGCATATTGATATGTAAATACGCTCTATAGGTAATTATGCCATAAATTAAATAAAATATATGTCGAACAGGATACTCAGTATTTTTTGTAACACTTTTTTTCGTATAACATATTATGTACTATGAAACGAAATCAAACAAAGATTTACGCTTCATCAATAATTTTAAGGAGTTGTTATTTATGGGTTGTTTTGAAGGAAATGGTTGCTGCTGGATTATCATCTTACTGATCATCGTATTTTTCTGCTGTGGTAATGGCTGCGGATGCGGAAATGGCTGTGGCTGCGGTGGAAATTCAGGCGGCTGTGGCTGCGGATGCTGATAAGTATACTCAAAACTTAAATAAAAAATTCCCTCGGTTTATCCGGGGGAATTTTATTAACGAAAAAAATACAAGCATAATTTAGGGTGTATTGACACTAATTTTCTTCGACAGCATATTCCTTTACAAGATGCATCTGCTTTATATCCACAAGTGCATCTATCAGCGTTCCATCCGCTGTATATTCCTCAGAAAAAATCTTTCCCTCACTGCGTACCGCACCAATAAGCGCCGTCTTATCATAAGGCACAAGAAATTTTCGTCTTACAGCTGTTTCGGGTAGATTTGCCGCAATACATTTTAAAAGAGATTCAAAACCCGTCTTTTTTTTAGCAGAAATAATAACTGTCTTATCATCATGAGGAATATTTTCGGAATTTTCAAGCTTATCGGATTTATTGAACACCCTTATCTTAGGGATATTTTCACAGCCAAGCTCATTTAAAAGAGAATCAGTTACATCTGCCTGTTCAAGTCCGTCCTCAGCACTTATGTCAATAATATTTATGATTATATCTGCGCTTGCTGCCTCTTCAAGTGTGCTTTTAAATGCCTCAACAAGCTGGTGTGGCAGCCTTCTTATAAGTCCGACAGTATCAATAAGCATTATACTCCGACCGTCCGGAAGTTCCATCATTCTCGATGTTATATCAAGCGTTGCAAAGAGCTTGTTCTCTGCAAGAACTCCGGCATCTGTCAGAGCGTTAAGCAAGGTTGATTTACCTACATTTGTATATCCGACAATTGCGCCGGTCAGAATATTATCCTTTTTCCGTCTTGCACGATGAAGCTCTCTGCGTTTTTCAAGTTTTTTCAGCTGCGCTTCAAGAGTTTCTATGCGTGTCCTGATGTGACGTCTGTCAGTTTCAAGCTTTGATTCGCCAGGCCCTCTTGTACCTATTCCTCCGCCAAGTCTTGACATTTCAATTCCCTTTCCGGCAAGATGAGCAAGACGATATTTATTCTGGGCAAGCTCAACCTGAATTCTGCCCTCTTTTGTAAGCGCTCTCTGCGCAAAAATGTCAAGTATCAGTGTTGTACGGTCTATTACCTGTACATCAAGTATATTTTCAATATTTTTAGTCTGATTTGCCGTAAGCTCACAGTCGAAAATCGCTAAATCTATATTCATGCTCTTAACGTTTTCAGCAATTTCCTCCAGACGTCCTACACCAACACAGGTTGCACTGTCATAAGCCGGTCTTTTTTGTATTGAATAAAAAACAGTTTCTGCTCCGGCAGTCTCAGCAAGCTCTTCAAGTTCCTTGATTGAAAGCTCTGCATCAAACTCTCCAGTATCAGCGCTTATAAGTACAGCTCTGCATTTATTATCCTTTTCAAGTATCTGATCTTCCATATTTCCTCCTTTACTGCATATGTATGTATTCTCTGTTGAGTCTGTCTTTTATGTCACGCCAGTCCGGCATATATTTGTCAAGCAGTGCCTTGAATTCCGACCCATGATTACTGACTGCAATATGTGTCAGTTCATGCAATAGAACATATTCAAGACACTCAATAGGAAATTTTGCAAGCTGCAAATTAATGCATATCCTTCTCGAAACAACATTACAGCTTCCCCATCTTGTTTTCATATCCCTTATATGCCAGCTGCTGCTGTAAAGCCCGGTTTTTTCTTCATACACCGGAAGACAGCGTTCAATCTGCTTTTCAAGCATCATTTTGTAAAATCCATTTATAAGCTTCAGGCATTCGTTCGGATCGTCATCTGGTTTTATAATAAGATTCACTGTATCACCATCGCATGAAGCACTTCTTTTTCCTCCATAAGAAATTTTAAGTACAAGTTCTCTTCCAAACAGGTATACACTGTCCCCGTTTTTATACTCATGGTTTTCAGTTGGAACAATCTTTTCCATTTCCTTTTGTTTATGCAGTATCCATTCCCTATGTGACAAAACAAACTGTTCAATGATTCTGTATGTAACATGCTCAGGTGCCGATATTTTTATAATTCCACCAGGATGTACAGAAAGTCTGATATTTTTCATCTTTTTTCTTGTAACTTCAATTTTAAATCCAGCAATATCCTTCTGCATAACCGTTCCTTTACTGGTTTTCAATGTATTCCTTTATGGCGTTCTCAACCATTTTCACCTCATCGTAAAATTCAGAAGCTGAAACCCTGTAAGCTCCGTTTCCAAGTATAATGAGCTGCTCTGCACCGTCTGATGTTGCAACTCTTACCCTATGCTCCTTTCCAAGATCATTCGTTATCTTCTGAATGTACATATCAGCTGTTTCTGCCTCTTTTGTGTAGACAATATTTATATTGTGAAGCTTTTCAAGCTCCCCTTTGCTGCCACTTACTTTATATGCATCAAAGACAAGTATCAAACAGCACTGTCTGAATGCCTGATAATTACAGAGAATATTTATAAGCTGACTTCTCGCAAGGTCAAGATTATCCTTTGCAGTTTTCCTCAGATTATCCCAGGCGTGAATTATATTATAACCGTCTACAAGCAGGTATTCCGGGCCTTTCGGCACAGGCGCTGACTTTGAATTGCTGTAATTCTGAATTGGTGTTTTCTTTTTGAATGCATTCCTTTTATCACGCTTTACCGGACCGTACGTTCTTTCAAAGATCTCCATAAGCTCTTTATCAGTTGCAAGACGTGAACAATAGCTTTCAGCCCGTTTATATGTTTCAAAGTTGCTCTCCTCTGAAATCTCCGGCTTTAAAACGCTTTCAAGATGCATATAATTAGCTACTTCATTCCACTTTACAACAAATCCGGCACCATGTGAACAAAAAATTGAATCTGCCGAATTTTCAACATCACTGTCGCTGTTATATCCGATTTCTTCAATTATTTTTTCAGGGTTCTGGCATGGTTCATATCCCCTGAGTGAGCAGACGATCCTACCTCTGCCATGCGTATATGCACTCACATCCGCCTGATAAAGTCCAATCTCCGAAACAGGCGCACTGCCTTCGATTACTGACAATTCACCATCCGAAACTGCCGGCTGATACCGGGCGTTCATATATTGCAGATCTGACATTGCTTTTCCGATGTTTTCAACAGGAACTTCCAATCTGAAATTATACCATGGCTCAAGAAGAATACTTTCAGCACTTTTAAGTCCCTGTCTTACTGCACGATAAGTAGCCTGACGAAAATCTCCGCCCTCAGTATGCTTCAGATGTGCCTTTCCAGCAGCAAGCGTTATTTTCATATCTGTAATCGGAGAACCAGTCAACACGCCAAGATGTGTCTTTTCTTCAAGATGCGTCAGGATAAGTCTTTGCCAATTTTTATCAAGCGTATCTTCTCGACAATCAGTTTCAAATTTCAATCCGCTTCCACGCTCAAGCGGTTCAAGTATCAGGTGAACTTCTGCATAGTGCCTCAGCGGTTCATAGTGACCGACACCCTCGACGGTAGAAGCAATAGTTTCCTTATAGGCAATACTTCCCTTGCTGAAATCAACTTTCATTCCAAAACGTTCATTAATTATGCTCCGGAGTATTTCAATCTGTACCTCACCCATAAGCTGAACATGTATTTCACGATGCTGCTCATTCCAGATAATATGAAGCTGCGGGTCTTCCTCTTCAAGCTTCCTCAGCCTTAAAACAGCTGTATGTTCAGGAGTCTGGTCGAGAATTTCAACACGATAAGTCATAACCGGCTCTATTACCGGCAGAGTTGAATCTGCTTCGCACCCAAGACCCTCGCCGGAAAATGTGTGTGAAAGACCAGCAACAGCACATATTTCCCCGGCAACTGCTTCATCACATGTATGATACTTTTCGCCGCTGTAAAGCCTTATCTGGCTCACCTTTTCCGACCATCTGCTTTCCGGCTTTCCGCCTTCAACAGCCGTTCTTACTTTAAGCGACCCTCCGGTTATCTTCATATGAGTAAGTCGTGTTCCCTGCTCATCCTCTGATATTTTAAATACCCTTGCGCCAAATTCCTTTTTACCGGAAAAATCAAGCGTGAACTCTGAAAAAACGTCAATGAATCTGTCGATCCCATCCATTTTCAGTGCCGATCCAAAGCAGCATGGAAATATTCTCCTTCCCTTTACTGCACTTCGTATAAGATTAACGCCTGCTGTTCCGCTTTCCAGAAAGTCCTGCATAATATTTTCATCGCATTCAGCAAGTTCCTCGCAAAAGCTATCTCTGCCAGTATCCATAAAATCAACGCATCTGTAATCAAGACGCTTTTTCAGCTGGGCTGTAATACTGTCCCTGTCCGTTCCCGGAAGATCCATCTTGTTAACAAAAATAAAAACAGGTACTGAATACCTGTTCAAAAGCCGCCAAAGGGTTTCGGTATGGCTCTGAACACCATCTATACCACTTATTACAAGTATCGCATAATCTATGACCTGCATTGTCCTTTCAGTTTCTGTTGAAAAATCCACATGCCCCGGAGTATCAAGCAACGTCACATCCATATCATTGAAATTCAGCTTTGCTTGCTTCGAAAATATGGTAATTCCTCTTTCTCGTTCCAGATAATTGGTATCAAGAAATGTATTTCTA
>CAKSJL010000034.1 GCA_934463345.1 uncultured Oscillospiraceae bacterium
TGCGCATTTTTGCCTTGTCTGCGTAAAAATTGTGCTTGGAAATCCGCACACATATCTTGTGAAGACGGGTTCTTAAATATATTGTTTAAAGTTGTAAAATATGAATTATATACATTAAATGAGCAAAAGGTCATATTTGCTTGACAAAGAGACGAAAATTTTGTATAATACTAACATAAAGGAAATATAATTACACAAAAAAATTGAAATCAGTTTTAAATACTATTGTCAAAACTCTTTTAATGTGATATAATTTAATTTGAGATACCACACATTTAAGCATCTTGCGGCATTGTGTGAGGGAAGCATTTTGTGCTTTTGTAACTATGGTAGTTATCGGGGAGGAAATCAGATAAATGAAACGTGAATCGTCATCAGAAGAAAAAATCTCTTCTGCAAGCAAGGCGGCGGCATTTATAGTTGCTGTCGGTGAGGAAACAGCGGCGGAAGTATATAAGTATCTGAATGATGAAGAGATAGAAGAGCTTTCTATGGAGGTTGCAGGAATAGATAACCTGACTCAGGAGCAGATAAAGGAGATCATGGACGAGTTTTATGATCTGTTCATTACACAGAAGGTAATCGCAGAGGGCGGTCAGGAATATTCCATGAGCGTACTTGTCAGCGCATTCGGAAAAGAAAAAGCGAAAATGATAATGGAGAGAATCCAGAATTCAAATCGTGCCTTTGAATTTTTAAAGAATGTTGACTACAAGAGTATTCTGACAATGCTGCAAAATGAGCTTCCGCAGACTATTGCCTTTGTTCTTTCGCATATCAGCTCAAAAAAATCAGCGCAGATCCTGGCGGAGTTTCCTAACGAGCTTCAAGTCGAGATTTTCAGAAGAATTGCGGATCTCGACAGTATTTCGCCTGAAATTGTAAAGAGTGTTGAGGAAATGATGGCAGAAAAGCTCAGTTCCGTTGCTTCAGTTGATATGATTGACTTCGGCGGTGTTAATTATCTTGCAGATGTTATGAACAATCTGGATATGCGTACTGAAAAGACTATTATGGAAGAGCTTAACGAAACCGATCCTGAACTTGTTGATGAGATTCAGAAGAAAATGTTCGTATTTGACGATATTGCATATCTTGACAATCGTGAGATCCAGACCTTCCTCAGAGAGTGCGATACAAAGGATATTACTATTGCGCTCAAGGCGGCAAACCAGGAGGTTACAAACGTTATTCTCAAGAATATGTCCCAGCGTCAGCAGGAAACAATCAAGACAGATATGCAGTACCTGCATAATGTCCGTATGCGTGATGTTGAAGAGGCACAGAGAAAGATTATTGCAACTATAAGAAAGCTTGAGGAAACTGGTGAGATCGTAATGTCAAAGGGCGGTCTTGACGAGATAATACCATAAGAAATACATAAATGACAGGCAGGTGTAAAAATTATGAGCAGATTTGAATCGGGTATGGAAAGCATGGTGGACATGTATATCTACGAATCCACATCATTGCTTGAACAGCTTGATCAGATTATGATGAAAACTGAAAGCAACAACAAATTTGACGATGAAGACATTAATGAAATATTTCGTATAATGCACACCATCAAGGGAAGCTCTGCTATGATGGGGCTTGAAAATATGGCGGTTCTTGCACATAGCATTGAGGACATGTTTTACATCATCAGAGAGGAAAAGCCGGTTATTGAGTCGATCGAAACCCTCTATGATCTGGTTTTTTCATCCTCAGACCTTTTAAAAGCAGAGATCGATTCTCTCCAGGACGATAATTCCGTTCCGACGGATTTCAGCGCACAGATTAAAAAAATAGAGGATTTTGTTACATATCTGAAAACCGGAAAGATGCCGGACGAGGATGAAAATTCAGACAGCGCTGCTAAGACTGAACCAGAACAGCCGGATGAAAGCGCTGAACCGGAAAATTCAGATGCAGGAATGATAAAGGTAAGGGTCTTCTTTGAGGATAACTGCGAGATGGAGAACCTTCGTGCTCTGCTTCTGGTAAACAAAATATCTGAATTCTGTGAAAATCTGAAATATGATCCGGCGAATATTGAAACAGATTCGTCAACAGCAAAGCAGATAAGCGAGCATGGTTTCTTTATTATGTTCAAAGCTCAGGACGACAGTTATCAGCATATAATAAGAGAAATAGAGGACTCAATAAATGTCAAGTCTTATGAAATAGTTGAGGAAGAAACAGACCAGACTGTAAGCGAACCAGCTGCAACTCCAGCAGCTGTTGAGGAAACTGCTGCTCCGGTGGAAGAAAAGAAAGCCGAACCGGCAGTAGTTGAAGCTGCTACGATACAGGAGGATGAAAAGAAGCCGGTTACGGAAAAGAAGGAGCAGCCTCCAAAAACTGAAAATATTCCGACAGCTGCACAGACTGCGGAGCAGATAAACAACAAGCTTGCGCAGAAAAATAATCACGCATCAAAGGGAAAGCAGAGTCTTATAAGCGTAAACCTCAATAAGCTTGACCAGCTGCTTGATATGGTGGGAGAGATTGTAATTGCCGAAGCGATGGTAACGTCAAATCCGGACTTAAAAGGTCTGAAGCTTGATAATTTCCAGAAGGCTTCAAGGCAGCTGCGCAAGCTGACGGATGAGCTTCAGGATATAGTAATGTCCATCAGAATGGTTCCTCTTTCAGGCGTTTTCAATAAGATGACACGAATTGTGCGTGATATGAAAGTAAAGCTTGGAAAGGATGTTGACCTTGTTTTTGAAGGCGAAGAAACAGAGGTTGACAAGAGTATTATAGATAATCTCAACGACCCTCTTATGCACATGGTAAGAAATTCTATGGATCATGGCATCGAGGCTTCGCAGGAGGAGCGTATTGCTGCCGGAAAGCCGGCAAAGGGTACGATTACGCTTTCAGCCTATAACTCCTCCGGTGAAGTAATAATCGTTGTATCTGATGACGGTGGCGGAATTGACTGCAAGCGTGTCATGGAAAAGGCAAAGGCAAACGGACTTCTGACAAAGCCTGAGGAAGAGTATACCGAAAAGGAAATCTTTAACATGGTGATGCTGCCGGGATTTTCTACAAACACTGAGGTTACAGAGTATTCAGGACGAGGCGTCGGAATGGACGTTGTCAGAAAGAGCATTGAAAAGATAGGCGGAACTGTTTCTGTTGACAGCAGACAGGGAGAGGGTACTAATTTTATCATCAAGATCCCGCTTTCACTTGCTATAGTTGACGGAATTGAGGTTTCCGTAGGCTCTTCAATATTTACAATTCCTATAAATTCTATAAAGGAATTTATAAAGCTCAAGGAAAATCAGCTTTTCTATGATACCTCCAGAAAAGAGATCGTAAAGATAAGAAACAAGTGCTATCCGCTTATAAGACTTCATGAATTTTACGGGCTGGAGCCATGCTCACATAACATTTATGACGGCGTTGTTGTGCTGGTTGAATCAGAGGGCAAAAGCGCCTGCATACTTGTCGATGAGCTTATCGGCGAGCAGCAGGTAGTTGTAAAGCCGTTTTCACCTATGTTCAACCGTTACAATATCAAGCAGAGGGGTATGGCTGGCTGTACAATTCTGGGCGACGGAAGCATAACAATTATTCTCGACATAAGCAATATTATACTTGATAACTGACAGATTAGGGGTGAAAAAATGGCAAATGAAGCTTATGTGCAGCCCGCCAGAAATGAATTTAATGCAAACGGCGGACAGATCCTGCTTTATTATATCGGAGATGTTCTTTACGGGATTGAAATACAGTATATAACGGAAATAATAGGTATTCAGCCTATAACAGTCGTTCCGGGAGTTCCTGAATTCATAAAGGGCGTTATCAATATAAGGGGAAAGGTTGTTCCGGTTATAAGTGTAAGGCATAAGATTAACCAGCCGGAGATTCCTTATGATGACAAGACCTGTATTATTGTTGTTGAGCTTGATGATCTGACTGTGGGACTGATTGTTGATCGTGTCCGGGAAATAACGACAGTGCTTCCTACAGATACATGCTCTGCGCCTGATTTCAAGGATGTTAACCAGAATCAGTATATACAGAGCATTATAGATTCAAACGGAGAAATAAAGCAGCTGCTTGACATACATAAAATTATACTGGAGTAATGCTTGAATGGCTTTAAAAATAACAGACGCTGAATTTAAAAGACTTATTAAATTTATGCATTCGACCTACGGAATCGATCTCAGCAGAAAACGTATACTCATAGAAGGACGGCTTTCAAATGTTCTGGCGGAAAAGGGCTTTAAAAATTATGATCAGTATCTGGACAGCGTTTTTGCTGACAAATCCGGACGGGAAACCGTTGAACTGGTCAACAGGCTTACGACCAATCATACATATTTTTTGCGTGAACCGCAGCATTTTGAATTTATGAGATCAGTATTTCTTCCGTATATTGAAAAAAATTCAAAGGACAGAGATGTAAGAATATGGTGCGCTGCATCTTCCTCCGGAGAAGAACCGTATACGATTGCAATGACAATAGACGATTATTTCGGCTCACGAAGAATAGGCTGGGATCTGAGGATACTTGCGACAGATATTTCAACGAGAGTTCTGCAAAAGGCAAAGACGGCGGTATATTCTGCCGAATCGCTCAATGCTCTTCCTGAAAGATGGAAGGCGAAGTATTTCATAAGAAATCCTGACAACACATATCATGTTATTGACAAGATCAGAAAAGAGGTTATTTTCAAGGAATTTAACCTTATGAATGAAATTGTTTATAAGAAACCGTTCGATCTGATATTCTGCCGGAATGTAATGATTTATTTTGACGCACAGACAAAGGATGATCTTATTGAGAGATTTTATGACGTTTCAAAAAACGGAGCGTACCTCTTTATAGGACACGCTGAAACGGTTTCAAAAAATTCCAGATACAAATTTGTTCAGCCTGCTATATATCAGAAAAAATAAGGAGGTGCTGCTTTTATGCTGGAAAAGAAAATAAAACTTTTAATAGTTGATGACTCAGTTTTTTTCAGGGAAATGCTTTCAAGATTTTTTGAAAATGATAAGCTTATCGAAATCGTCGGAAAGGCTGGCGATCCATATGAAGCAAGAGATAAAATTATAGAGTTGCGGCCGGATGTACTTACACTTGATGTTGAAATGCCGAAGATGAGCGGAATACAGTTTCTTAAAAAGCTTATGCCGCAGTATCCGATACCGACTGTTATAGTTTCGTCTGCTCCTATTCAGGCGTTTGAGGCGCTTGAAGCCGGAGCGGTGGATTATGTAAAAAAAGCAATGATAAAATCGCCGCAGAGCATGCATGAATTTGCATCGGAGCTTAGAACAAAGGTCATAGCTGCATCGCAGGCGAGGGTTATACAGAAAAAACCTCAGCAGACGATGAGAACAGCTTCTGTCAAACCTGTTATTACACAGGCTGCTGCTGCAAGAAGCTCAGGAATTGTGATAGCCATGGGAGCTTCTACAGGGGGAACGGACGCTTTGCAGACGGTTCTGACGTCAATGCCGGCAAATTCTCCTCCGATAGTTATTGTTCAGCATATGCCTCCGGTGTTTACAAAAATGTTTGCGGACAGACTAAACAAGCTATGTGCTGTGGAAATAAAGGAAGCCTGCAACGGCGACAGGCTCAGAACCGGATGTGCGCTTTTAGCTCCGGGGGATTTTCAGATGAGTCTGTGCAGGGATGTAAACGGCTATTTTGTAAAGGTTGAAGCCGGAGAAAAGGTTTCAGGTCATCGTCCGTCCGTTGACCATTTGTTTAACAGCGTTGCAAAATGCGCCGGAAAAAATGCCATCGGGGTTATAATGACGGGCATGGGTGCTGACGGTGCTGACGGACTTCTTGCAATGCGCAAAAGCGGAGCTTATACGATTGGTCAGGACAAGGAAACATGTGTTGTTTATGGTATGCCGATGTGTGCATATCAGAAGGGCGGAGTCTGCATTCAGGTGCCGCTCGACAAAATAAGCGGCACTATATGCAAGCAGCTATAAATCAGGAGGCAAAAAAATGAGCAATATCCTAAACAGATTTTATGACCAGGACGAATCAGAACAGAACGAAGCTGACGAATCCAGCGAGAAGTATCTGTCTTTTCTAATTGACAGACAATACTATGCCTTTCATATAAATGACGTGCGTGAAATAATTGAAATGCAGGATATAACTCCTGTTCCGGAATTTCCGGATTATGCAAAGGGAATTATCAATCTGAGGGGAACTCTTATTCCTATAATTGATGTACGTCTGCGTTTCTGCAAAAATGAAATGGATTATAATGAGAGAACATGTATCATTATACTGAATCTGCCTGAAATAGAAGTCGGATTTATTGTCGATACCGTTGATGAAGTCCTTGATATTGACAACGAGGACATTTCACCTGTTCCTAAGCTTTCGGATGCGAAAACACGCCGCTTTATACAGGGCGTTGGAAAAACGGCAAAGAAGATCATTATGATTCTTGACGCAAAGAAAATGCTTAATGACGATGAAATAAAAAGTCTTGAAATGGAATAAACCAGACTCTGGGTATGGAGGAAATCATGGCACAGATTATATGTGAAAATGTATCGCTGGGGTATGACGGAAAGGTTATACTTGAGGATCTGAACTTTGAGGTATGTGCCGGAGATTATCTGTGCATTGTCGGGGAAAACGGTTCAGGAAAATCAACTCTTATGAAAACGTTTCTGAATCTTATACCGCCGCTTAAGGGGAAGTTTATAACCGGCGATGGGCTTAAAAGGAATGAGATTGGATATCTTCCGCAGCAGACTGTGGTTCAGAAGGATTTTCCGGCATCAGTCTGGGAAATAGTGCTTTCCGGATGTCTCAACAACAGCGGTATGAAGCCGTTTTACACCAGAGAGCAGAAAGCCTTAGCTGAAAAAAACATTGAAAGAATGGGAATTGAAAAGCTGAAAAAGCGTTGTTACAGAGAGCTTTCCGGCGGTCAGCAGCAAAGGGTGCTTCTTGCAAGAGCGCTTTGTGCGGCTGAAAAGCTGTTGCTTCTTGATGAACCGGTTGCAGGGCTTGACCCGAAGGTTACAGCGGAGATGTATGCGCTCATACATCAGCTCAACTGTGAGGGCGTTACCATTATAATGATATCTCATGATATAAAGGAAACGCTGAAATATGCAAGCCATATCCTGCATATAGGAAACGACGTTTTTTTCGGGACTAAGGAAGAATACTTTGCCTCGGATACCGGAAAACATTTTTTGCAGTTTAATGAAAACGATTAAGACATTCTTATATTTTATCATATAATAAAATATAACCCCCCGCTTTTTGTGTGTAAATCACGAAAGGCGGGGGTGTTTTTTATATCGGGGAATCTACTGTACTGGATGACATTTAAAGTACAAGATCGGCAATTTTTTTGTTGATTCTGGCAGCTACTTCGAGATAGTATTTTACTTCTTCATCATTAAGATCTTCACTATTCTCAAAGGCATCTAATTTTTGCATTGTTTCACTGTATTGTGACATGTAATTTGCATAATCTGCAAGAAGACTAATATCGTCCGGGGATTCGCTATATTTTTTCATAAAGTCACAATACTCATCAAAGAATTCTTCATAGCTGTCAAGGGCTTCTTTGATTTCCGGACGTATTCCGTCAGATGATATCTCTTCATTTTCTTCTACATTGTCATTGTTCTCCTTGGCTGTTTCTTCTTTTTCGGTCTGAGGTTCTGTCTGGATTGAAGATTCTTCAATACTCTGAGTTACGGATTCTGTAAAACAAGATTTTTCTGCTGTTTTTACAGAGCTACTGACCGATTTCTCTGTCGGTTGCTTTGTATCTTTTTTTCTGTTGTTGTATATGCAAAGTCCGACAACAACCGCAACTGCACACAGTGTGATTTTGAATGCTTTAGATTTCATATAAATTCCTCCATAAATATAATATAATAGAACGGTTTTCTGTAAAATTTGTTTACACAGGAACTATTCTGCCTATAATTATACCACTATACTTCCTATTTGTCAAGCAAAACAGGAAGTATAATTCTTATATATAATGATTAGGAGGAACTTAAATGCTTATTTTTGATCTCAGAACAATAGGAAACAAGTTGCTTATGATAAGAAAAAGGGCAGGACTTACCCAGAGCGAGGCTGCTGAAGCTGCAAATTTATCTGACAGGACATATGCAGACATAGAACGTGGAACAGTAAACATGAGGATAGAAACTATTTTAAAAATCTGCGATGCACTGCATATTTCACCAGATATGATTCTTACTGAAAATGCTCCGGATCTTACTATAAAACAAAATCAACTTATGGAGGAGCTTGAACAGTGCAGTATACATCAAAGGGAAACAGCGCTGGAGCTTTTATCTGTATATTTAAGGTCATTAAAATGAAAATTGCTCTGAAAGAGAACTTTTTCGTATACAGCTGATGTGCTCAAATGTTTAAAATGTGCTGCGGTCTATGTGCTATAGCACACATTGCATTAATAAAAATAAGCGGTATTCGTCAAAAAATAACGTAAGATTACATGAAATTAACGAAAATATTGTAATAGCTTACATAAATGATGAATCTGATTGACAGTCAGCATGATGTGCTGGTATAATAGAGACAGTTAAAGAACACAAAAACAAAACAGAATATTTCAGAAAGCGGACAATGATGTCGGAAACAAAACCGATGTTGTTGTCCGCCTTTTTTATTTGAAAGGAATGAGGAAAATGGCAGGAATGACAAAAGATTATGTTGAGATTATGCTTGATAATGTCGGCATGGTGTATAACAGCAGTGATGGAAAAGAGGTTCAGGCGCTTACAAATGTAACGATGGATATCAATAAGGGTGAGTTTATTTCATTGCTTGGCCCGTCCGGATGCGGTAAAACAACCCTGCTGAGAATTATTGCAGACTTGCTTCATCCGACTTCCGGAAAGGTTCTTATAGGCGGTGAAACGCCGAGAGAGGCAAGGCTCAAAAGAAGATACGGAATGGTTTTCCAGAGCGCTGTTCTCTATGACTGGAGAACGGTTATCAAGAATATTGAGCTTCCTTTGGAAATCATTCATACAAATAAAGCAGAGAGACGTGAAAGAGCAGAAAAGATGCTTGAGCTTGTAGGGCTTACAGAGTTTGCAAATCATTATCCAAGGCAGCTTTCAGGCGGTATGCAGCAGAGAGTGGGTATTGCAAGAGCGCTGGCGCTCCAGCCGGAAATCCTTCTTATGGACGAACCTTTTTCAGCGCTCGATGAATTTACAAGAGAAAAGCTTCATATTGATCTTCTTAAAATCTGGAGAAAAACAAACAAGACGATTATTTTCGTTACACATAATATTTCAGAATCTGTATTTCTTTCTGACAGGGTCTGTGTATTGTCCCCGCATCCGGGAAGGCTTTCAGCGGTTATTGATATTGATCTTCCCCGCCCGAGAACAATGGATATCAGAGATACTCCGGAATTTTCGGCGCTTGTTTCAAAGGTAAGAAACAGTTTTGAAGGTGTATAGGCGGTGAATGAATTTGAAAAGGATAAAGAAAATTTTGACTTCGAAGCCGGTCATAACGCTTCTGTGGATTGCGGCAATAGTTGTCGTATGGGAAATATGCGCCGCTAATGTTGCAGTTACAAAGCGAACGCCGGAAAACGTACTTCCGCATATAAGCGGAATAATTGATTCGCTGACAAGCGACCGTAAAATCAACGGAAGCCAGACAGCATTTCAGATGGTCTGGGAAAATGCGAAGGCAACTCTTTCAAGAGCAGGAACAGGTTATCTTATCGGTATTGGTGCAGGATTTCTGCTGGCTCTTCTTATGAGTCTTTCAGGAATAATTGAAAAAATAGCGTTCCCATATCTTATGCTTATCCAGCTTATCCCGATTTTAGGTATGGCGCCTATTATCAATGCACTTACAGGCGATATTGCAAAAAGTCGTGTTATTATTGCAGCGATACTTACATTTTACCCTGTTGCAACAAATACGCTCGCCGGTTTCAAGTCGGTTCAGCGTGAAAAGCATGAGCTTATGTATTCATACGCATCGAATAAGTTTCAGCTTTATGTCAAGACAATGATTCCGGCATGTATACCGTATTTCTTTACGGGACTTAAAATATCAGCTCCTATGGCGATTACAGCTTCAATACTTGTGGATACGCTTCAGGGAGGAATCGGACTCGGATGTCTGCTTTCACAGTCGTTAAAGGGCGCAATGACAAGATATGTATTCTGGGATATTGTATTTTTCAGCGCCGTTATAGGAATACTAAGCTTTTACATCATGGGCGTTATAGAATATCTTATCTGCCCATGGAAAAGAATTGAGAAGAAGAGGTGAGTACATTGACAGCAAAGCTAAAAAAGAACAAATCAGCTGTTCAGTCAGTTCTGCTGCCTCTGGCGCTGGGAATAGTTATAGCGGTATCGTGGCAGACAGGCATACTTCATAAGCTTCTGCACACAGATGAATACGTTCTTCCGTATCCTACGAGGATTGTTCAGATTATAACTGAAAACAGCAGTAAAATACTTGAAAATGCGGTTGCATCCGTTGAGGTCGCAGTTGCGGGACTGCTGTTAGGTTCGCTTATAGGTTATCTGATTGCAATTTTTGCGGCTCTGCTTCCGAAGATAGGAAGCGGCGGACTTACAGTTGTATCTGCTTTCAATGCTGTTCCGATTGCAGCCCTTGCACCGGTTATCATAAACTGGACAAAGGATGTCAGTGAAGAAGCCGAGGTACGAAGTATGGTTGCAAAGATAATAGTGGTGACTGTTGTCAGTATGGCGTCAATGAGTGTCAATGCATATCGTGGACTGACAGAGCTGCCGCCTTTCTCAAATGATCTTATGAAAACCTATGCAGCGGGAAAGCTCACTGAATTTGTGAAGCTGAGACTTCCGAACAGCGTACCGTACATATTTACAGCGCTGAGAGTCAGCGTTCCGGGAAGCGTTATCGGCGCACTGGTAAGCGAATACTTTGCCGAATACATCATAGGAGTCGGCAGACAGATAAGAGAAAATATTCTTATTGCCCAGTATGCAACAGCATGGGCGTATATAGTAACAGCATGCATAATCGGAATATTGCTTTATGTAGTGCTTATGTTAGTGGAAGCTATATTATTGAGAAAGCGCAGATAGACTGACGCTTCTGTAATATACGATTTACAGGCAGTTTAAGCTGCCGCAACCTAAGGAGGAATTTATTATGAAAAAGTTAAGAAAAACATTTGCGGTTCTCGCTGCTATGGCAATGATGATGACAGCGCTTGCAGGCTGCGGCTCATCGGGTGAAGATAAATCGGGATCTACAGCAAGCTCAGTTTCATCAGGCTCATCTGAATCAGGCGAAATGTCTGACGGTGACAGAATCGTTGCGGCTGCACAGGCAGGAAAGGTCGGCAACTGGGGTCTTGGAAATGAATATGAGATCCTGGCACTGCTTACAAAGTATGACCAGAAGCCGGAATACCTTTCACAGTCATTTGATATGGACGGTTTTGATGACGGTTCAATTACGCTTGCTTCCGCAATGACATATAATGAGCTTGGACTTGTTGTAAACGACTATGAGGGCGGTTACGGTTACGGCGATACAGTCGGAACTATTGATATGAATGATGAGGGCGTTGCAATGCTTGAGGATAACCTTTTCTGTACAAAGGAATTTGCAAAGCAGAATCCTAATACTGTAAAGGCATTTGTTTCAGCGTCCATGAAGGGCTGGAAGTACGCCTGTGAAAACCCGGAGGAGGCAGCACAGATCGTTTTTGAAGCAGGCTCGTCTGTTTCGTCTGACCATCAGGCATACATGGCTTCTGAGGTTAAAAAGCTTGTACAGACAGACACAAAGGGAAATGCCGTTTCTGATTACGGAAAGATGGACGAAGAAGCAATGCAGCAGACTCTTGATCTTGCAAAGAAGTACATCTCTCTTGACGACAGTACAGCTGCCGATAAGCTTCAGACACTGACGCTTGACGATATTCGTGATACATCCTACTGGGAGGATGCAATGGCAGAAAAGTTTGATGCTCCTGAAAAGACAAGCGTTTCAGTACAGCTTAAATGGCTGCCGCAGGCACAGTTCATGGGATATTTCGTAGCAAAGGCAAAGGGATACTATGACGAGGTCGGACTTGATGTAAATATTGTATCAGGCGGCGGCGATATCGGCGAAACAACAGCGGTAAACAACGGAACAGTTGATTTCGGCGTAACATGGGTTTCAAACCTTATTTCAGCAGACGCAGGCGGTATGGATCTTGTCGAAGTTGCACAGGTTTATCAGCGTTCCGGACTGGTTCTTGTTTACAAGAAATAATGGAGGAAATGCTTTATGGATATGATTATAAAAAACGGTACTGTGGTTACATCCTCTGAAATATTTAAAGCAGATATTGCCGTAAAGGACGGAAAAATTGCGGAAATAGCAGCAGACATAAGCACAGACGACTGTGAAAGGGTGGTTGATGCTGAGGGAAAGCTGGTTCTTCCGGGAGCTATCGACGTACATACCCACCTTGCAATGCCGTTTGGCGGAACTATTTCATCTGATGATTATTATGCAGGCACAAGAGCTGCGGCATGCGGCGGTACAACAACGGTGTTCGATTTTGTTTTGCAGGATTTTGGCGAAACAATGGTTGATGCGGTAAAGAGACGTGACAAGCTTTGTGCCGGAAATGCAGCGGTTGATTATTCTTTCCATGTGGCTGTAAAGGACGTAAGCGGCGGACTGCTCGACAGCATTGAGGAATGCGTTGATTTTGGTGTACCATCATTCAAGGTATTTATGGTATATGATTTCGGTGTAAAGGACGGTGTGTTCTATCAGGTTCTTCTCAAGGCAAAGGAATGCGGAGCGCTTATAGGAGTTCATGCTGAAAACAATGAGCTTGTGAATACTCTTACAAAGCAGTTCCTTTCAGAGGGAAAGACAAGTGCATGGTATCATTATATGTCACGTCCTGAATTTGTCGAGGGAGAGGCTGACGAAAGAGCAATTCAATGGGCAAAGGCAGCAGGAGCGCCGCTTTACATAGTGCATCTTGCAAACAAGCAGGGTGTTGAAGCGGTCACAAAGGCTAAGGACGAAGGCTATGAGATATATGCTGAGACATGTCCGCAGTATCTTGAGTTTACCAGCGATGTATATAAACGTGAGGACGGCAGAAATTTTGTATGCTCTCCTCCGATGAAGGGCGAGGAAAGCCGTCAGGCGCTGTGGGGAGCAATAAAGCGTGGCGACATAGACACAATTGCAACAGATCACTGTCCGTTCCAGTCTTACGAAAAGGACTGGGGAAAGGACGACTTTTCAAAAATTCCTAACGGCTGTGCCGGAATTGAAAATATGTATCCTTACATGCTTTCTGCGGCAAATGAGGGAAAAATTCCGTTTACAAAGGCAGTTGAACTTTGTTCGGAAAATCCGGCAAAAATATTTGGCTGCAAAAACAAGGGAAGTCTTTCAGTCGGAAAGGACGCAGATATTGTTGTATACGATCCGAAGATTGAATTTACTATTACAAATGATAAAATGCATTCAGACTGTGATCACACGATCTGGGAGGGCATTAAGTTACATGGTTATCCTGTACAGACCTATTCAAGAGGCAGGCTTGTTTTTGAAAACGGCGAATTTGTCGGTGAAAAAGGATGGGGCGAATTTGTTAAGTGCAGCCTGAAAAAATAGTCTGAGATTTTCTTAAAGGAGGGTGTCTGATATGATGAAAATACAGGAGGAAGCGGCACGATGTCTGCTCTGTGCGGATGCTGAATGCACAAAGGCTTGTCCGCAGGAATTTGATCCGGCAAGGAGTATCAGAGCTGTCCGGTTTGAAAACAGCAGGGCTGCTGCAGGATTTGTCAATAAGGAAATTTGTGCAGACTGTGGCGGAAAATGTGAAAATTCCTGCATTCATTATGATTTTCCCGTTCGTATAAGGGAGTTGATAGCTCAGCTCCCTGAAGCGAAGGAATATAAGGAGGAAGCAGACCTTTCAGTAGACTTCTGCGGGGTTCACTGCGAAAATCCTTTTTTCCTTTCATCCTCAATTGTTGCCGGTGATTATGATATGTGCGCAAGAGCGCTTGAAGCCGGCTGGGGAGGAGTTGTGTTCAAGACTGTTGGTTTTCTGAAGCCTGAGGAGGTTTCTCCGAGGTTCGGGGCAATGGGTAAGGAGGGAACGCCGTTTGTCGGATTTAAAAATCTGGAGCAGATCTCCGAACATGACCTTTCATATAACCTTGAGGTTTTCAGAAAGCTAAAGAAAAATTATCCGGACAAGGTTCTGATAGCCTCGATAATGGGGCAGACAGACGAGGAGTGGAGAAAGCTTTCAGAGCTTGTTACAGAGGCAGGAGCAGATATTATTGAATGTAATTTCAGCTGTCCGCAGATGGCTGAAAAGGGACTTGGCTCTGATGTCGGTCAGAATCCTGATCTGGTTCACAGATATACAGAGCTTGTAAAATCCGCAACGCATGTTCCGGTTCTTGCAAAAATGACTCCTAACATAGGAAACATGGAAGTGCCGGCAATGGCTGCTGCTGAGGGCGGTGCAGACGGAATTGCGGCAATCAATACGATAAAATGCATTCTGGGGGTAGATACCAGTACGCTCGAAAGCTATCCTTCAATCGGAGGAAAATGTGCAGTTTCCGGATATTCCGGAAAAGCCGTAAAGCCGATTGCGTTGAGATTTATTTATGATCTTGCAAACTGCAAGGCACTTGGAAATCTGGAACTCAGCGGCATTGGAGGAATTGAAACCTGGCATGATGCACTGGAATTTATTCTTTTAGGCTGCCGCAATATTCAGATTACAACGGCGGTCATGCAGTACGGCTACCGCATAATTGAAGATATTATTTCGGGAACAAAGGCGTATATGGCGGAGCATAATGTAAAAAGTATTTCTGAGCTTGTCGGAGCTGCTCTTGAAAATATTGTTCCGGCAGACATGCTTGATCGTTCAACGGTCGTTTATCCGAAGTTTGACCATAAAAAATGTATCGGCTGCGGAAGATGTGTAATTTCGTGCAGCGACGGCGGACATCAGGCGCTTGAAATAAATCAGACGGCAAAAAAAGCTGTTTTGCATGCAAAAAAATGTGTTGGCTGTCATTTGTGCGTTCTTGTTTGTCCGACAGGTGCAGTAACAGGAGAGAACAGAAGAATTTCCAAACCATGTATGAGCTGAGGTGATTGTTATGGCAATTTCGCTGTCACAGCTTTGTGCCAATTCAGAAGAGAAATATTCCATGAGATTAATGGCAGGAAGTGCAGGACTTGAAAATTCAGTCCGCTGGGTGCATATCGTTGAGGACAGCGAGGTGCCTGATTTCCTCCATGGAAACGAGCTTATTTTTACTACTGGTATAGGACACAGCGGAAACGAATGGCTGATAGATTTTACATCGAGCCTTAAAGAGAGGGGAGCAGTAGGGCTGATAGTGAACATAGGGCCTTACATATCAGCAGTTCCGCCGCAGGTTATTGTTTTCTGCGAACAGAATTCATTTCCGCTGTTTACAATACCCTGGACTACGAGAATAATAGACATGTCCTATGATTTCTGCCGCAGCATTATTGCAAACGAAAAGCGTGAAAATACAATTGCCGATTCGTTCAGGGCAATAATCCGAAGTCCGGACAGCGTAAAAGAATATCTTCCGGTTTTCACAAAATCAGGATTTGGTGAAAACAGCAGATATACGATAATTTCCATTATGGTTGAGAAAGGCGGCTTTCCGGCAACACAGACAGTTGTCAGAAATACTGATATGGTGCTCTGGAAAACGCTCAAGCATTCAAAATTTCATTCAACTATTTTTATGAATGAGGGTGCTCTGACAGCTGTACGCCAGAACTGCACAGACGGTGATATATATTCGTTCTGTGAGCTACTGAAGCCTATTGCCGAGAATAACGATGATGTGAAAATTTACATCGGCGTTTCGGAGACGGCTGAGGGGCTTGGAAAAATATCATACGCATACAGCCAGTCAAGGGCTGCACTTCTCACAAGCCGCATAAACGGCAAAGAGCCGATATTTTATCGTGACATCGGAATGATGAAGCTTATTTGTGGTGTAGGTGACAGAAGAATATTAAAGGAATTTGCTGATGAGTATATTGGTACGCTTGAAAAATATGATGCTGAAAAAAACAGCGGCTACTCTGAAACGCTTAAAATATATCTTCAGAAAAACGGAAGTGTAAATGCCGTTGCAGAGGAAACAGGAGTTCACCGCAATACTGTAAACGGTAAAATCAAGAACATAAGAAAGATGCTCGGCGTTGAGTTGAACGCTGAGGACAGAAGTATGCTGATGCTTGCATATCTGATAAAGGATGTGCTTGATATATATAACAAAGACGGAGGGAATTTGCTATGAGCGCTGAATCAATTAAATATAACCACTGTACATATAACCTGCAGTCATGGTCAAAACAGAAAGGACTTGATCCGCTGCCGATTGAAAAGGCAGAAGGCATATACATGTGGGATTTTGACGGAAACAGATACACTGACATGTCATCCCAGCTTGTAAACCTGAATGTTGGTCATGGCAACAGGAAAATTATAGATGCCATTAAGGAACAGGCAGAAAAGTACTGTTATCTTTCACCGGCATACGGAAGCGAGCCGAGAGGTGAACTTGCAAAGAGAATCATTGAACTTATGCCTGATAATATGGGAAAGGTGTTCTTTACAAACGGTGGTGCGGACGCAAATGAGAATGCGGTTAAGATTGCAAGAATGTATACAGGTCGTCCTAAGGTATTTTCACGTTACCGCAGCTATCATGGTTCTACATTCGGTGCAGGTACTTTGACAGGCGAACCAAGACGTCAGGCTCTTGAACCGGGTGTTCCGGGATTTGTGAAATTCTTTGACCCTTATGTTTATCGTGAAAAGATCAGATTTGCTTCAGAAAAAGAAGCATCGGAGTATTACGTTTCAAAGCTTCGTGAACAGGTAATTTACGAAGGCGCTGAAACAGTAGCAGCGATTGTCATGGAAACAATTACAGGCTCAAACGGCGTTATTATTCCGCCTGAGGGTTATCTGGAAGGCGTAAGAAAAATATGCGACGAATTCGGAATCATGATGATATGCGATGAAGTAATGGCAGGTTTCGGACGTACCGGAAAGATGTTCGCATTTGAAAACTTTGGCGTAAAACCGGATATAGTAAGCTTTGCAAAGGGAGTTACATGCGGATATGTTCAGCTGGGCGGCGTTGCTGTAAGCAAGAAGATTGCTGAGTATTTTGACGATCACGTTTTATCCTGCGGACTTACCTACAGCGGTCATCCTCTTGCATGTGCAGCCGGTGTTGCGTGTCTTGATTTTTACAAGGAATCCGGTATCCTTGAAAATGTAAATAAATCCGGCAAGGTTCTGGGCGAATGCCTGGAGGAGCTGAAAGCAAAGCATGAAAGCGTCGGAGATGTAAGATATATAGGACTCTTTTCAGCAATAGAGCTTGTAAAGGACAGAGAAACAAGAGAGCCACTTGTTGAATACGGAAAAGATCCGGAAGGAAAGATGAAGAAGCTTATCGGGCTGCTTAAAAAGAAAGGATTTATGACATATTCGCATGAAAATATGATTCTTATTTCACCTCCGCTTATTATCACCCCAGAACAGGTTCGTGAAGAAATGGCAAAGGTTGATGATGTGCTGAGCGAGGCGGATAAGATGGCTGTGGAGTAATGAAAGGAAAATAAAAATGGCAAGGAGCAATCATTACACAAATGCTGTTGAGTGCAGATTGTCGGATATTGTGACTCCGGAAAAGTTCAGAACGGTTTTGTATGAGCAGTTTAAGCTGCCATGCGGAATAACAGAGATCCCTGCGGAAATATCGCTTAAACCGGAAACAGTAAAGAAGCTGAGCTTTCCGGTTCCCTCCGACGGAATGCTTTACGGATTTGCAAGGATAAAGCCGTTTGTCAGACAGAAATTTGACACATCGGAAGCAAAGATATATATCAATGACTGGGATGACAGGTTTGTACTGGTCTTTGATCTTAGAGGCAAGGGTGAAACAGCGTTTTATATTACAGCTTCGGAGGTTGTAAAGCTGCTTGAGGGCTGTTGTCGTGTACCAGAGCAGGCTTCAGTAAAATAAAAGTCCGTCCGGACAGGCAATTACTTCTCAAATAATCAATCGTTGGAGCAATATAAAAAACGGCAGACGTCTGATCCTGAATAATAAATGTACGGCGCTGTCACAGAATGAAAGGATGATTAATATGCTGGCATGCAGTGAAAAAAGAATGGAAGACAAGATAAAGACATTCAGCAAATTCGGAGACGCTGGTCATGGCGGAATCACAAGATATTCCCTTTCTCCGGAAGCTGTTATGGCGAGAAATGAATTCAGAAAGCGCATGGAAGCAATCGGCGCTGTGATTGAAATAGATGATGTTGCCAATATGTACGCTACGATTCCGGGAAGTGATCCGGATGCAAAAAGGATCGTAATGGCTTCACACTGCGATTCAGTCAAGAACGGAGGCAACTATGACGGAATACTTGGCGTTATGAGCGCTATGGAGGTTCTGGAAACTGTAGTAAATGAAAAAATCCCTCATAAACATCCTCTGACAGCTATGATATGGACAAACGAGGAGGGTTCACTTTATCCTCCGGCAATGATGTGTTCCGGAATTGTCTGCTATGATTATCTTCCTGAAGATATCCGAAGCAAATTTAAATA
>CAKSJL010000035.1 GCA_934463345.1 uncultured Oscillospiraceae bacterium
GACGTGTAACAAGCTTTGAGTTGTATACTGGATCCTGCAATACATCACGCTTTGCGATATTACCTCTTCTTGGCATTTCGCTTCCCTCCTTCACATTTTTTCATGAATTCATAGGTACTCGTCCACTCTGGAACGTCAAGACCAATGCAGAGGATTTAAATATATAAATCTCCACATATAATCCTGTGGCAGTTATCCTATTAATCAAAAAATTATTTTGCCTTTGGCTTCTTAGCACCGTACTTTGAACGAGCCTGCATTCTGTTTGCAACGCCCTGAGCATCAAGTGTGCCTCTGATGATGTGGTAACGTACACCAGGGAGATCCTTAACACGTCCGCCACGAATAAGAACAACACTGTGTTCCTGAAGGTTGTGACCGATACCAGGAATATAAGCTGTAACTTCGTTTCCGTTTGTAAGCTTTACTCTGGCGATCTTTCTCATAGCTGAGTTAGGCTTCTTAGGTGTTGCAGTTCTTACCGCTGTACACACGCCTCTCTTCTGTGGTGAACTCTGATCGATCATTGTCTTCTTCTTGGCATTGTAACCCTTCTGAAGTGCAGGAGCTGTAGATTTTACTTCCAGTACCTGTCTTCCCTTACGTACCAGCTGATTAAATGTTGGCATATTTCTCCTCCTTTTCCCGAAAAATCAGCATACAAATGCATAATCCATTTGCATACTTGTTTATTATAATACTGTTTTTATACTTTGTCAAGAGTTTTTTGATATTATCTCTGTATTTTTTATAATTAAAGCAAGATTACAAAAAAGCCTGTCTAACAGTTTTGTAAATTGATACCTTATTCCTATCAGATCTGTTCTCAGTACTGTAACAATAGCGTATTTTCCATTATGACTTGTTCGGCTGTATATTGTTTCAAGCGTTTTATTTATTCTTGTTTATTCTACTCCATATTTTTTCAATAATCTTTGTAACAGCAAATATTCCAAGACCAACACATATAGATGTAATGCACAGCCTGTTATTGACAGGCTGCACCTCGCTAATAAGGTCGACACCTATGGCAATGCAAAGTCCAATACCGCCTACAGTCTTTATCATTTTATTATATTCTTTCATCCGTTATCCTTTGATAATTTGATCTTATCCCAGTACATTTTAGCTGATTGCTCCTGTTTATTGTCTCCATACCTATAATAAATCTTGTCTTTCAATGCATCAGGTATATACTGCTGTCTGACCCAATGATTTGGATATTCATGCGGATACTTATAAAACTGTCCTTTTACTTTTGCATCTGCTCCATCAAAGTGTTTATTTTGCAGGCATCTTGGAAAATCCACAGCAAGTCCACCTTGTACATCCGCCATTGCCGAATTAATCGCTTCGTAGGCGCTGTTCGACTTTGGGGCTGTTGCAAGCAGTATTACAGCCTGTGCAAGAGGTATTCTCGCTTCCGGAAGACCTAACTGCATTGCTGCATCGACACAGGATTTCACGATTGTTATTGCGTTTGGGTAAGCAAGTCCTATGTCCTCACACGCAATTACTAAAAGTCTTCTTGAAAGCGATATAATATCTCCGGCTTCAAGGAGCCTTGCAGCATAATGCAGTGCAGCATTTTCATCTGAACCTCTGATAGATTTCTGAAGAGCCGAAAGGATATCATAATGCTGATCTCCATCTCTGTCATAGCGCATGTTCGAGCGCTGTCCCAGCTGTTTTACTGTTTCAAGAGTAACTTTTACTCCGTTTTCAGTCAGTTCCCCTGCAAGAACGCTAAGCTCAACAGTATTTACTGCTTTTCGTACATCTCCGCCGCAGCTTAAAGCAATATGTTCAGTAACGCCAGTATCAATGTCATACACTGAACCGTTTTTTTGCGCAAGCAAGCTGAATGCACGATCTGCCGCTTTTTGAACTTCGGAAGTTTCAGGCGGCTTGAACTCGAACACTGTCGAACGGCTTATAACAGCATTAAATACAGCAAAATAAGGATTTTCCGTTGTTGAAGCAATAAGAGTTATATCACCATTTTCTATGTATTCAAGAAGGCTCTGCTGCTGCTTTTTATTCAGATATTGAATCTCATCAAGATAAAGTAAAATACCATTCGCGCCTGAAAATGTCCCTATTTCGGAAATAACCTCCTTAATATCTGCCGTAGATGCGGAAGTTCCATTAAGTTTGTGGAGAGACATGTTGGTGTTTTCAGCAATAATTCTTGCAACAGTTGTTTTCCCTGTACCGGACGGACCGTAAAATATCATATTCGGAATGTTTCCGCTGTCAATTATTCTTCTGAGCGGTCGCCCCTCACCCAACAGATGTTTCTGTCCCACAACTTCATCAAGATTTTTCGGGCGTATCAGATCGGCAAGTGGTGTTGACATGATTTTCTCCTTTTTGCAAATTTATCAGCTAATAGTCAAAGAAAAGACAGGGCGGCTGAATGCCACCCTGTAAATCTTTCTTCAATTATTCATAAAGAGGATACTTTGTACAAATCTCTGTTACACCATCACGAATAAAGTCTGCCTTATTATCAAAATCCTTAGCTGCAAGGTAAATATATTCAGCGATCTTTTCCATTTCAGCTTCTTTCAGTCCTCTTGTTGTAACGGCAGGAGTACCGATTCTGAGTCCGCTTGTTACAAACGGCTTCTGAGGATCATTAGGAATAGCATTCTTGTTTACTGTAATATAAACCTCATCAAGACGATGTTCAAGCTCCTTGCCAGTTATATCAAATGGGCGAAGGTCAACAAGCATAAGATGATTGTCAGTACCGCCTGAAACAAGATTGAATCCTCTTTCAACAAGACCCTTTGCAAGAGCCTGAGCATTTTTTACAACCTGCTGCTGATACGTTTTAAATTC
The DNA here is from genome assembly GCA_934463345.1 of uncultured Oscillospiraceae bacterium. Taxonomy (GTDB): domain Bacteria; phylum Bacillota; class Clostridia; order Oscillospirales; family Ruminococcaceae; genus Porcipelethomonas. The sequence goes on from CAKSJL010000035.1 coordinate 2,848, forward strand.
CGGCTTCAGCGCTTCACCGAAGCATACAGCCTTGCCCGCAATAACATGCATAAGGGGACCACCCTGAATACCCGGGAAAATAGCCTTGTTTATCTTCTTTGCAAGCTCTTCATCATTTGTAAGAATAAGACCGCCTCTTGGACCCCTGAGTGTTTTATGTGTTGTTGTTGTAACAACATCTGCATAGCCGACAGGTGTAGGATGGCATCCAGCTGCAACAAGACCAGCGATATGTGCCATATCAACCATAAGATATGCTCCGACTGATTTTGCGATTTCAGACAGGCGCTTAAAGTCAATGATTCTTGGATATGCTGATGCTCCGGCAACGATAAGCTTAGGTTTGTTTTCCTTTGCAAGCTCTTCTATTTTGTCATAGTCAATTGTTTCATCATCACCAAGACCGTATGAAATAAAATTAAAATATTTTCCGGAAAGGTTTACCGGAGAGCCATGTGTAAGGTGTCCTCCATGTGCAAGGCTCATGCCCAAAACTGTATCTCCCGGTTCAAGGAGCGCAAAATAAACAGCTGTATTTGCCTGTGCTCCTGAATGAGCCTGAACATTTGCATACTGAGCGCCGAATAGCTTCTTTGCTCTTTCAATTGCGATATCTTCAACAATATCAACACACTCACAGCCGCCATAGTAGCGTTTTCCAGGATATCCTTCTGCATATTTGTTTGTAAGCACAGAACCCATTGCAGCCATTACTTCAGGAGAAACTATATTTTCACTCGCAATAAGCTCAAGATTTCTTTTCTGTCTTGCAAGTTCCTTAGCCATTGCTTCTCCAACTTCAGGATCCGACTTTGAAACAAAGCCAATTGTATCAATAAGATTTTCGTACATTTCAAAATTTCCTTTCGAGTTTATTAATAGTCTTTATTATACACCAATACAAAGGAAATTTCAATAGATTTTATACGATTATTTGATATTTTTTATGTTTTAAGAGCTAAAACTTCTATTTTGAATTTATATTTTCTCTTAAAAAACAAAGAGCCGCATTATAAATCAAGGATGGCTTTATGTTATATTTTAAAAGCATTTCTGCAAATTCTGCAGCAGTTTTAAGATCAGAAGAAAAATTATCAATAGATTCCTTGAATTTTACAGGACCTATTCCCTTTTCCGCCTCAACTCCATACATAATGCATCTTCTCCCGTTACGAACTGCATGTCCGGTTGTAACACGATATGTAACCCGATTATTTCCTACAACCTCCATATAGCATGTTCTCTCCGATAAATTACTGTTTTCTCTTTTTTCTGCTGTAATCATAATTTTGTTACCCTTTCTTTTTGATAAGAAAATTATAACACTAAACCCCGCTGCTGTGAACGGGGTTTTTTTGATATGTTTTATTGAAATATGCTGAAATTTATTAAAAAACGCCTATAACGTCTGCGACCTGTGATATAAGCCATATACTCGCAATTAAAACCAATAAAGAAATTATTCCTCCAATAATATAAATTCCGGTATATATCCATACCTTTTTCAAATTCTTTCTGATTTTAAATAAATTTATAGCCATTTTTATAAAAATAACTGTCGATGCAGCAGCAAATAAAATGCATAAAAATAATACTATCCCCATAGCAACAGTTTACCTTTCTATGCTCTTACGAAAAAAATGTGTGTTCCACAAAGATTTTTACGCCTATTGCCACCAGAATAAGACCTCCGACAAGCTGAGCTTTATTATTTAAAACAGTTCCGAATTTTTTTCCTACAAACACTCCAATAACACTAATGGTAAATGTTATACAACATATAGATGAAGCTGCGAAAGCAATATTTACATTATCAAGCGCCGCAAAGCTGACTCCTACTGCAAGGGCATCGATACTTGTTGCTATTCCCTGCATAAACAGCATTTTGGCGCTAAGACAGACCGCATCATTTTTATCATCTTCTTTTTTAAACGACTCAACTATCATCTGAACACCGATAAAACCAAGAAGCACAAGTGCAATAATATGATCAAAGGCTGTTATGTACTTTGCAAATCCCATACCAAGAAAATATCCGGTAAGCGGCATTATTCCCTGAAATCCGCCAAAGCAAAGTCCTATCAGAAGTGCTTTGCCCCAACGTATTTCTTTACAGCAAAGTCCATTGGTAACTGAAACTGCAAATGCATCCATTGAAAGTCCTATGCCTATTAATATTAGTTCTGTTATACTCATAATGTTCTCCTAAATTCTTTCAGCAAGCAATTGCGAATATTTATTTCTGAACTGCTCAAATGTTCCATTATCAAGCGTTTCTCTGATTTTTTCAGCAAGAGTATTGTAAAAATAAAGATTATGCATTACAGCAAGTCTTCCTGCAAGCATTTCTCCTGCTTTAAAGAGATGACGTATATATGCTCTTGAAAAGCTTTTGCAGACAGGACAGTCACATTCCGTATCAATTGGCTTATCATCCGTTTCATAACATTTATTTGTAAGATGCATTATCCCCTTCCATGTAAACACTGTAGCATGTCTTGCATTACGACTCGGCATAACGCAGTCAAACATATCAACGCCTCTTGCAACAGCTTCAATAATATTTGAAGGAGTACCCACTCCCATTAGGTATCTTGGCTTGTCTGCTGGCATAAATGGCTCGACAACATCAATTATCCTGTACATTTCCTCTGTAGGCTCACCAACCGCAAGTCCTCCTATTGCATATCCGTCAAGGTCAAGCTTTGCAATGTCCTCCATATGCTTTATACGAAGATCGTCATATGTGCTTCCCTGATTTATTCCGAAAAGCATCTGCTTTTTATTTATTGTATCACTTAATGAATTGAGCCTTTCCATTTCTTCCTTACAGCGATAAAGCCAGCGTGTTGTCCTTTCTATTGAATTTGCTGTGTAGTCATGCTCAGATGGATTTTCAATACACTCATCAAATCCCATTGCAATCGTTGATGCAAGATTTGACTGAATCTGCATGCTCTCTTCAGGTCCCATAAAAATACGTCTGCCGTCTATATGTGAAGCAAAATAAACGCCTTCTACTTTAATTTTACGCAGCTTTGCAAGAGAAAATACCTGAAATCCACCGCTGTCTGTAAGAATTGGTCTGTGCCAGTTCATAAATTTATGAAGTCCGCCCATTTCTTTTATAACTTTATCTGTCGGACGAAGATGAAGATGATATGTATTGCACAGCTCAACCTGACATTTTAAGTCTACAAGATCAAGTGAAGAGATACCGCCTTTTATTGCAGCAGCTGTTCCTACATTCATAAAACAAGGGGTCTGAAACGTTCCATGAACTGTTTCAAACTGCCCTCTTCTTGCTTTTCCTTCTTTTTTCAGTAAAGTGTACATAGTTCCTCCTTTTATTCTGACTATCGCTTTTAACTACATTCATTATTTCCTATCTGTAGTCATGTACATTTTCTTCTGATCTGTATTTGTCTATAAGCTCGAAAATATCTACGTAAGACCTTTTCTTATTATTTCTGTCTACATATACTGTAACTTCACTTCCAATCAATTCTGATATGTTAAAGGTTACATTTTCTGAACTATAAAGGTATTTTTCACCATCAAACAGATTTATAATCTCGCATTCTGCTTTAAACGGATGATGTCCGTTTATTCTTACAGCATTGTTTACTACTACATCCGTAATTATGCCTGTCAGTTTGTCGCCGGCCTGCATAAGCTTTTTTCGGCGATTTACAGACAATATAGTCACACCGATAAAAACCAATCCAAATATAGCAAAAACACCGCCAATAACTACAAATATCAGCTCAGGAATTACAGAACCGGAACTTAGCTCAGAAGGATTTTCAGGATTGTAATAAACACTGATTTTATCCCCCTCTGACATTCCGGAAGTGTAATATCCAAGATTTTCTTCGAAAATTCTGCCATCAACTTCATAACTGACCCATATATCACGCTCTGTACGATTTTCATCGTAGCCTGATTCTACTCTGATTATTTCAGCTTCAGTCTGTACAGCGTTATTCATAAATGATTCATGATTTACAAGGGTGATTATACCTAATGCAAGGAATATGATTCCTATTACACTAAAAATAATTCCAACAATCGTAAACACTGAATTTGCATTTTTAAATTTCGTTCTCATAGTTTGTTCCCTTTAATATTCTATTGGAATATGTATTTCTGATACCAAAAATAAATACTACTATTACAAGTATGTCAAAGACAACAGCCGGAATTGCAGTTTTAATACCAATCGGGAAAAAGAGCACCGAATACATAAGGCATGCAACAAGCATAAAGAAATATCCAAATCCTGAAGCTATCCTGTATGCAAGAAGTCTTTTTTTATTTGTGTCAGAATATATAAGCCTTGCGGTAACAGCAAAAACTGCAATAATCGCAGAGATTACCCCCGGAACTATAACACCAAAGCCTAAAAGCATTGCGTTCCCAAAAGCCCCCAGACCATAACCTATTCCTTCGATTATCATTCCATACCCCGCAACATCATCTACTTCTCCTTCCAGACTGCTTAATTTATTAAGTTCCGCCTTCATTTCATTAAGCTGTGTATTGGCAATTATATATATTGCCAGACATATCAACAGTATAACCACAAGAAATGCTGCAACTGACATTACAGAAACAAAGTTGAAATTCACCGGACGCTTTATATACTCTTTGAATTTGTTCATGGCTTACTCCTTATTCAAAGACGCCATACGGCTTTTCTGTTTCCAGAGTGCGGCATTCGTGCTTTTCATAATAGCCGATAAGCTCTCCGGAATCACTGCGCAGCGCTATCATATAAACATCTTTATTTTCTTTGGGATTATGAAAGGTAAAAACCCGGCTTACATCTTTTCTTTCACGAAAAAGCTCAAGCACTCTTTCTATTTTGTCATTAGAATCGCTGTTATGACAGTTCAGAAGAGATTTTCCGATTAATGCATAACCTCCTCTTTTGGCATAACGCTGTGCCGCAGACGGGTTCATATAAACAATTTCATGAGCTGTATTGCACACAACAACCGGCATTATTTCCGCATCAACTATACTTTTGAAAAAAGCCGAAAGTCCCATAAAAAGCCTCCTAAATTATAAGCATTGCGTCACCGAAGCTGAAAAATCTGTATTTTTCCTCAACAGCAATTTTATATGCGTTCATAGTTTTTTCATAGCCCAAAAATGCCGAAACAAGCATAATAAGCGTACTCTCCGGAAGATGAAAGTTTGTTACAAGTCCATCAAGAAGCTTGAATTTGTATCCCGGATAAATGAATATATCTGTATATCCGTCACCTGGCTTTACCAGTCCGTCTTTAAGTTCCATACTTTCCAGAGTACGGCATGATGTTGTTCCTACAGCTATAACACGTCCGCCTGCTGCTCTGGTATGATTAATTTTCTCTGCCGTTTCTTCGCTGAGATGATAGTGCTCACTATGCATTTTATGCTTTAAAATATCGTCCTCTTTTACCGGACGGAAAGTTCCAAGACCAACATGAAGTGTTACATAGGCTATATCAACACCCATTTTCTTTATGCCCTCAAGCATTTCCTTAGTAAAGTGAAGTCCGGCAGTAGGCGCAGCAGATGAACCTATTTCTTTTGAATAAACAGTCTGGTAGCGTTCCTTATCTTCAAGTTTATGTGTTATGTACGGCGGTAATGGCATCTGGCCAATCTCATCAAGCACTTCATAGAAGTTTCCGTCACATTCAAACTTTACAAGCCTGTTTCCGTCATCCTTAACTTCCGTTACGCATGCCCGGAGTTTTCCGCCGCCAAAAATAAATTCCGTTCCAACTTTGGCCTTTTTTCCTGGACGGCAGATAATTTCCCATAGCTTGTCACCTTTCTGTTCAAGCAGCAGAAATTCAATAAAACTTCCTGTATCTTTCTTTTCACCATATAGTCTTGCCGGCAGCACTCTGGAATCATTCAGAACAAGCAAATCACCTTTTTTAAGATAACTGCATAAATTATAGAAATGGTCATGGGTTATGCTTCCGCTTTCCCTGTCAATTTTCATAAGCCTTGAGTGATTTCTCGGTTCAACAGGTGTCTGAGCTATCAGCTCCTCAGGAAGATTATAATAAAAATCTGATTTTTTCATTTTTGTACCTCGAAATTTAAAAAACTGTATTGACATAACAAGAATAACGTGATATTATAAAACTATGGTAGAGGTGCAGCTGCGATGAGTAGCGTCTGACAGGATAACCATTCCGATTTACGCAGATGTGAAAGGCAAAGCTGCCGAAGAACATTCCCTGGTAAGGTATGTTCTGATTGCAGTTTGAACAAAACTGTGATTGTCATCAGCGTTTGATGGAGAGCTATCGGCATTCGATTTGTAAAACAGTTGCAATGTCAATATTTCTATTATATCGTATGATGAGCCGGTTTTCAACCGGTTTTTTTAATTTATTATATTTAACATGTGAGGAGTTTTTTAAAATGAAGCAATTTAACGTCGGCATAATCGGTGCAACAGGTATGGTTGGACAGAGATTTGCAACCTTACTTGAAAACCATCCATGGTTCAATGTCAAAGCTCTTGCTGCTTCACCGAGATCAGCAGGTAAAACTTATGAAGAAGCTGTTGGATCAAGATGGGCAATGAAAGTGCCTATGCCGGAAAAAATGAAAAATATGATTATCTTCAACGCCGTTGAAGATATCGAAAAAATTGGTGAGCTTGTAGATTTCGTTTTCTGCGCAGTTGATATGAAAAAAGACGAGATAAAGGCACTTGAGGAAAGATACGCAAAAGCTGAGATCCCTGTAGTTTCAAATAACTCGGCACACAGAAGTACACCTGATGTTCCGATGGTAGTTCCTGAAATAAATGATGATCACATTGAAATTATTGCTTCACAGAAAAAGCGTCTCGGAACAAAGAAGGGATTTATTGCGGTCAAGTCAAACTGTTCAATCCAGAGTTATGTTCCGGCTTTGAATCCTCTCAGAGAATTCGGACTCAAAAAGGTTCTTGCCTGCACATATCAGGCAATTTCAGGAGCTGGAAAGACATTTGAAACATGGCCTGAAATGATTGATAACCTTATTCCTTTTATTGGCGGGGAAGAAGAAAAATCAGAACAGGAACCGCTCAAGGTATGGGGTCATATAGAGGGCGACAAAATTGTTAATGCCACAGAACCTGCAATTACAACACAGTGCCTGAGAGTTCCTGTATCAGACGGTCATACAGCTGCTGTTTTTGTTTCATTTGACAAGAAGCCTTCAAAAGAAGAAATTCTTAAAAAGTGGGCTGAATTCAAAGGCGCACCTCAGGAACTGAAGCTTCCTTCAGCTCCAAAGCAGTTTATTCACTACTTTGAAGAGGATAACCGTCCGCAGGCTAAGCTTGACAGGAATCTTGAAGGTGGTATGGCAGTTTCAACCGGACGTTTAAGAGAAGACACGCAGTATGATTATAAATTCGTATGCCTTTCACACAATACATTAAGAGGTGCTGCAGGCGGCGGCGTTCTTCTTGCTGAGCTTCTTGCTGCAAAGGGATACTTTGACTGATATGCAGTATTAAGTATTGTCATGATACGAATTTTCAGATTGCCGAAATATGCGGCAGAATGGAGATAATTATGAAAAACACTATTTTTACCGGAGCCGGGGTTGCGATAATTACCCCTATGAATGCTGACGGTTCTATTAACTATGACGGCTTTGCCGAAAACATAGAGTATCAGATTAAAAATGGGACTGATGCTATAATTGTTTGCGGCACAACAGGCGAAGCGTCTACAATGACCGATGAGGAGCATATCGAATGCATAAGATTTGCTGTTGAAAAAACAGCCGGAAGAATCCCTGTAATAGCCGGAACAGGAAGCAATGATACAAGGTATGCTGTCGAACTCTCAAAAGTTGCGCAAGAAAAGGGAGCAGATGGACTTCTGCTTGTAACGCCTTACTATAACAAGTCATCGCAGAAGGGACTTATAGCTCATTTCGGTGCTGTTGCAGAGGCAGTTGATATTCCGATTATTCTCTATAATATTCCTGGAAGAACAGGAGTCAGCATAGATATCGGAACATATAAAAAACTTGCTGAATACAAGAACATAGTAGCTGTAAAGGAAGCAAGCGGAAATATAAGCTACACTACAAAACTTATTGCGAGCTGCGGTGATGTTCTGGATGTTTACAGCGGTAATGATGATATGATCGTCCCTATGATGTCAATCGGGGCAAAGGGAGTTATTTCAGTTCTTTCAAATGTTATGCCTAAGGAAACTCATGAAATGGCACAGCTTTGTCTGAATAACAACTGTGATGAGGCAGCAAAGCTTCAGATGAAGTACTTAGAGCTTATCAATGATCTCTTTATTGAGGTAAATCCTATACCTGTAAAGGAAGCCATGAACATGATGGGAATGCCGTCTGGTCCTTGCAGACTTCCTCTTTGTGAAATGACAGATGAACATAAGGAAAAGCTGAGAGCTTCACTTGCAAAATTCAATCTTTTATAATCTGTCTTTTAAAAAGTTCTACACAGATTCTAAAAGCAATATTGTCTAAGCATCAAAGCGTGTTCGCAGCCTTAGTCTCTGAACACGCTTTGGTTATATATTACTGTTTTAACGAAAGGAATAATACATAATATGACTAAAATAGTTATAAGCGGTGCGAACGGCAAAATGGGAAAAAACGTATACAACTGCATTATGCAGCGTAATGACTGCACTGTTTCAGCCGGAATTGATATAAATACAGACAAGTATGCTGATTTTGAAATATACAAGTCAATATCTGATCTTCCTGAAAAGCCTGATGTAATAATCGACTATTCTCACCCTTCATTTCTTGACTCACTATTGGAATATTGTCTTTCCACTGGAACTCCAGTCGTTCTTGCTACAACCGGCTACAGCGAAGAACAAATTCTGAAAATAAAAAAAGCTGCCGAACAGATTCCGGTTTTCTTTTCATGGAATATGTCGCTTGGAATTAACCTTCTTGTTCAGCTTGCCAAAAAGGCGACTTCCATTCTTGGAAACCAGTTCGACATTGAAATCATTGAAAAACATCATAATCAGAAAATTGATGCACCGAGCGGTACTGCTCTTATGATTGCAAACGCTATAAATGAAACGAGAAACAACGAAATGAAGTATGTTTATGACAGACACTCCAGACGTCAGAAGCGTGAACCTGAAGAAATTGGAATACATGCTGTAAGAGGCGGAACAATTGTAGGCGTTCATGAAGTAATGTTCTGCGGCAATGATGAAACTATTACAATTTCACATTCTGCGTCTTCAAAAGCGGTATTTGCTGAAGGTTCTATAAATGCAGCTGTTTTTATAAAATCACAGTCTGCCGGAATTTATGACATGGGAAATATTGTCGAAAGTAAATAAGATATACTGCAAAATAAGATTTATTTCCAATTATTTGGGCGGCCATTGGTCGCCCATTAATTTTAATCAAATCTCCGAAAATATTTCTGTAACCAGTAAAAGCCTACAGGCATATTATAATATAACAAAACATTTAAGGAGATGAACTGTATGGATTCCGTAACTGTAACTGTAATTATAGTAATTGGTGTTATTGCACTTATTGAAGTGGTGAATTTTATGCTTAAAATTCCGCTGAGCGGCAACCAAGAAGGAATGATAGCCCTTGCAGTATTTAATAAAAAGGATGATATCCATTCAGGACTTGAAAGCATTGTACATAAACTAAAACTGACTGACAGTGAAATGATACGGAAAGTAATTATTATCGAAAATAACCTTAGCAGTCTACAGCTGGAAATATGTAAGGATTTCTGCGAAAGGTATGACTTTTTTGAAATGTCGAATGTTGAGAATATTTCCAGTTTAATTTTTTCCACAGAAAAATAGTTTAAAGTAATTGCATTCCTCTAAAAAAAAATGTATAATATAAGATATGATGTGTTATTTTGAAAGGACATAAAATGGAAGAAACAACTTTAAAAATTGAAGGAACTGTTGAAAATGTTTTATACAGAAATGAATCCAACGGATATACGGTTCTTGACATTGACACTGGAGGAGAGCTTGTTACAGCTGTCGGCGAGCTTGGCGATGTTGAAAGCGGAGAGACTCTGCTTCTTGAAGGCTCATATGTAACCCATCCAAAGTTCGGCGTTCAGTTTAAAACAGAATACTGCGAAAGAAAACTTCCTAACACATCTGTAAATATCCGTAAATACCTTTCATCAGGTACAATTAAAGGCATAGGTCCTGCACTTGCCAAGCGTATTGTTGACGTATTTGGTGAACAAACGCTTGAAATAATGGAAAAAGAACCGCAAAGACTTCGTGAAATAAAGGGTATATCTGCACAGAAATGCGAGGACATTGCAAATGAAGTTCAGAAAATTTTTAATCTGCGGCATCTTATGATTTTTTTATCACAGTATGGAATAAAAGCCGGATATGCCATGAAAGCCTATCAGCAATGGGGATTACAGGCTATAGAGCTTATTAAAAGTAATCCCTACTGCATGTGCGGGTTTCCGACAGGTCTCCCCTTTAAAAAAGCTGAAAGCGTTGCCGGTGAAATGAACATACCGCATGACTCACATAAGCGAATTCATGCTGGTATTGTATTTATTCTTGAGGAAAATGCAAACGCAGGACACTCCTGTATACCTATTGATAAACTTGAAACGCTTGCGTGTCAGTATCTTCAGATTTCTCAGTCAGATTTTTATGATGTCTATAATGAAATGATAGACGATGAGTATATTTTTGAATACCTTAAAAATGACAGAGGATTTATTTATCTATCTGATTATTATAATGCTGAAAGGTATATTGCAGGAAGAATATCTGTTTTAAAGGCTTTTTCCAGTCCTGATGATTACGACTATGAGCAGCTTATCGATATGGAAGAGGAACAAAACGGAATTCATTATGAAAAGCTCCAGCGCAAAGCCATTACAACAGCACTTTCCAGAGGAATTATGATTATGACCGGAGGCCCTGGAACAGGTAAAACCACAACGCTTAATGCAATAATTTCGCTTTATGAAAAAAAAGGTGAAACAGTGTTGCTTGCAGCACCAACCGGGCGTGCAGCAAAAAGAATGTCAGATTTGACCGGACGTGATGCAAGAACTATACATAGACTTCTGGAAGTTGAATATGATGCAAACGGAAAGTTAAAATTCAAGCATGATGAAAGCAATCCTCTTGAAAGCGATGTTGTTGTAGTTGATGAAATGTCAATGGTTGATGTTATACTGTTTGAGAGCCTGCTGCGTTCGCTGAAGCTTAACTGCCGGCTTATCATGGTCGGTGACAGCGATCAACTTCCGTCTGTCGGGGCAGGAAATCTTCTTAAATCACTAATTGAAAGCAATTGTCTGCCGGTTATTGAACTGAAAGAAATCTTTCGCCAGGCAGAACAGAGCTGTATTGTAACAAATGCACACAGAATAGTAAACGGAGAACTTCCTGATCTGTCACAAAAGAATAATGACTTTTTCTTTTTCAAACGCTCTGATGCTCAGCTCGCCTCAAATCTTATTGTTGACCTTGTAAAAACGAGGCTGCCGAAAGCATATAAATACTCCCCTACTGACGATATACAGGTCATTTCTCCATCCAGAAAAGGCATTATGGGAATTGTAGAGCTGAACAAAATCCTTCAGGAACAGCTTAATCCAAAACAGATCGCTAAAAAAGAAGTAAAAACACCCATATATACCTTTCGTGAGGGTGACAAAATAATGCAGACAAAAAACAATTACGACATCACATGGAGCAAGGATGGAGAACAAGGCGCAGGCATATACAATGGGGATATCGGAAAAATTCTGAGCATAAATCGTGCAAGGCTTGAAGCGGTGGTTGATTTTGATGGACGTACAGCCTGTTACACTTTTGATATGATGAACCAGCTTGAGCTTGCCTATGCAATAACTGTACATAAAAGTCAGGGAAGCGAATTTGAAGCGGTGATCATTCCTCTTCTTGGAGGGTTTGACAAGTTGTATTACAGAAATCTGCTTTATACCGCCGTTACAAGAGCTAAAAGGCTTTTGATAATTATCGGTGATGAAAAAATAGTTGATAAAATGGTTAACAATAACAAGAGGACAAACCGTTATACCTGTCTTACAGCTATGCTTAAAGAGGAAATGCGAAGCAATGAATAAAATACTGAGCTATATTTCAGATATATTTTTTCCAAACCGCTGTCCTGTATGCAATGCTTTTATTGAATGGAATAAATGCATATGCCCCGAATGTGAACAGTCGCTTAAAGCGTTTCCGGAAAATATATGCAAAGGTTGTGGAAAGACAGAATGCTTTTGCAGTGAAAAGACATATGACAAGGCTATGGCATGCTTTTATTATGAAGGAAAAGCGAAAGACGGTATACTTTCTCTTAAAGATGGTCATAAGGAATTCGGTATTTACATAGGAAAGCTGCTGGGAAACAGATTTCTTGAAGAGGATTTTAAGGCTGACGCTGTTATACCTGTACCAATGTCAAAAGAATCGTACAGAAAACGAAGGTATAATCAGGCTGAAGTAATTGGTGAACAGATAGCAGAGATAAACCATATAAAACTTTTAAACGGAATTCTTTACAAGAAAAATTCAGCAGTTCAGCATTCACTAAATAAAGCTGAACGAACTAAAAATACATCTGCCTTTTATTCTGAAAAGAAATTCAGGCTGTATGATATGAATATAATTTTGTGTGATGATGTACTCACCACCGGAAGTACACTTAACAAATGCGCTTCCCTGCTTAAAGAAATTGGAGCCGCAGAGGTTTACGCCGCTGTTGGAACAACAACAAAACTAAAAAAGGAATGATAAAATATGTCACAGGATATCGGAATTGATCTTGGAACTGCTAATATTGTTATAGCAGTAAACGGAAAAGGCGTTGTTATAAATGAACCGTCTGTAATTGCTGTAAACAAAAGAACAAATAAAATAATAGCAGTAGGAAAAAAAGCATACAGAATGGTAGGAAAATCTCCTGAGCATATTTCTGTAATACGTCCACTTTCATGCGGAGTTATTTCGGATGATGAAATGACACAATGCCTTATAAGAGAATTTGTACGCAAGGCAAGCGGTCACAGACTTATAAAACCCAGAATTGTAATATGCGTTCCGTCTTTTATAACTGATGTCGAAAGCCGTGCGGTCGTTGAAGCTGCTATGAATGCCGGTTCAAGAAAAGTTTACCTAATACAGGAGCCTATTGCCGCAATGCTCGGTGCAGGCGTCAATATGACAAAGGCACGAGGTCATCTGGTTGTTGATATAGGAGGAGGCACAACAGACGTTGCTGTTGTTTCAATGAATGGCGTTGTTACATCACGTTCAATTAAAACTGCCGGAAATTTGATTGACCAGGCTATAATAAGGTACATACAAAAAAGGCATAAGCTTCTTATAGGTGAAAGAACAGCTGAACAGATTAAAAAGGAATTAACAAACCTCTATGATCCTAACGATGATGTCAGAATGAACATCGGCGGAAGAAATCTTGTAAAGGGACTTCCTGAAATGATAAATATAAGTGAGCTTGAGGTTTTTGACGCTATTGAGGACGAAGTGTTTGAGATAGTCGATACTATAAGAAATCTTCTTGAGGATACTCCTCCTGAGCTTGTCGGAGATATATACGAAAACGGTATTCTTCTTACCGGCGGAGGCGCACTTTTAGGCGGTATTGACAAACTCATAAACAGAACACTCGGAGTAAAATGCAATATTGCAAAAGATCCTATGGGATGCGTTGCACGAGGAACAATTCAGGCGTTCAAACGTCTTGACAGCTTACTCGATGGTTTTGAAAATGTTGCGCTCTATCAGTATAAATAAACAGAGAGGATACCATAAAATGAATCCAATGACTATATTTAAGCTTAAATCAAAACTTGAAAATTTTAAAAAAAATCATCCCAAGGTTCCTATGTTCTTTAAAGCTATTTCCGGCGAAATAAAGCTTGACAGTATTATTGAAGTAAAACTTACAACAGCTGAAGGGAAAGTCATGGTTACTAATTTCAAAGTTACTCAGGATGATCTTGACCTGTTTGATGAAATAAAATCACAGATACGACAGTAGTATAATTTTTGTTAATTATATTTATACAGTATTACTTTGAATATTTCCTTAGATTTAACAAATAATACAATTATCATAGTTAGTCAGCACTTAAAACATTGCTGATCTTAATGCAGGCTTCATGTACAGGCAGTACTAGATAACTGAAAGAAAGTCTTGCTTGGTAATGCCTTTAATTAGTTAAATGGAGGAAATATGAAATATGAAAGCTACCGGTATTGTAAGAAGAATTGATGACCTTGGAAGAGTAGTTATTCCCAAGGAAATAAGAAGGACTATGAGAATTCGTGAGGGCGATCCGCTTGAAATATACACAAGCAGTGACGGCGAGGTAATCTTCAAAAAATATTCTGCAATAAATGAGATGAGCGAAAGCGCTTCGCAGGTTGCAGATATTATGAACAAGCTTGCCGCCTGCCCTGTTGTAATATTTGACAGAGATCATGTTGTGGCAGTTTCAGGAGTCTCAAAAAAAGAGTTCAACGAACGGAGAGTTTCTCCTCTGCTTGAAGAACTTATGGAAAAACGTCAGAACTACTACGCATCGCCAAATAGTCTCAAAGCCGGATTTTATCCCGCAGAAGGAGTTGAAAAAGCAGCGGCAGCATGCATGCCTATTTTAAGCTCTGGAGATGTCACCGGAGCTGTTGCCTTTATGGAGGGGGACTCACCATCAGCTGTATCTGACCTCCAGAAAAGCCTTATAAGTGCTGCATCAATGTTTCTTGGAAAACAAATTGAGGGGTAAAAAATCATCATACAATTTTATTTAAAATAAAGCTATTTTACTGCAATGGCATTGCCAATTTATTCTTCGGCAATGCCTGAGCTTTATTTTATTATGTTTTAACACGCAAAATCTGTTGACATGTATTTTGAAGTATGCTATAATTAACGTTGTAAAAAGTTGTTTTGTTTTTTACAGTGTTTAAATTGTTATGCTGCATTTATATTGGTTTTGTACAGTGGCAGGATATATGCTGTAAGTGCTTCTTAGTCCCATTCAGGGACATTATTTTGAAACCGGCACTTTATTGCTTTACACTTATAAAGCAGCAGAATGGAGAGTTAAAAATGGGTATGAATTTTAAAAGAAAGCTTCCTATACCGGAAGAAATCAGAAAGCTCTATCCTCTTTCTGAGGAAGTGCTTCAGACAAAAGCAAAGAGAGATAAGGAAATAATTGATGTCTTTACGGGAA
>CAKSJL010000036.1 GCA_934463345.1 uncultured Oscillospiraceae bacterium
TCACAAAAAGACAGGCTCTATCATCAACATGGCATCGGTTGTTGGCGTACACGGCAACGCCGGTCAAGCAAACTACTCTGCATCAAAGGCTGCGATAATCGGTATGACAAAAACGATTGCAAAAGAACTTGGTTCAAGAAATGTAAATGTTAATGCCGTAGCTCCGGGATTTATCAAAACGCCTATGACTGATAAGCTTACAGAGGAACAGAGAAATGCAATGATAGGACAGATCGCAATGAAGCGCTACGGACTTCCGGAGGAAATTGCCGGCGTTGTATCATTCCTGGCGTCAAAGGATTCAAGCTATGTTACAGGACAGGTAATTGAGATATCAGGCGGTCTTTCAATGTAATTATAAAGGCGATATGCACAGGCTGAAATAAACATTTGTGCGTAGCAGTAAAAATAATAAGTTACAGTGAATTTAAAATGCTTTGGATTCACTGCGGCTTAAGAAAAGGAACAGGATATATGAGCAGAAGAGTTGTTATTACAGGACTTGGTACTATAAATCCACTCGGAAATAATGTTCACGATTTCTGGGAGGGAGTTAAGGCAAATAAACTTGGAATTGCAAAAATAGAGCAGTTTGAAACGGATGATATCGGTGTAAGCGTTGCCGGAGAGGTAAAGGGCTTTGAACCGACAGATTTCATCGAGAAAAAGGAAGCAAGAAAAATGGAGCGCTTTACACAGTTTGCGGTAGTTGCATCTGAGGAAGCGCTGAAAGACAGCGGAACTGATTTCAAGGATCTTGATCCTTTCAGGGTCGGAGTTATTATCGGCTGCGGAATCGGCGGAATCGGTCTTACTCTGAGCGAGTATGAAAAAAATCTGAACAAAGGACCAAACAGGGTTTCACCTTTCTATGTTCCGATGATGATAAGCAATATGGCGGCGGGTCAGGTTTCAATGAAAACCGGATTTAAGGGAGATAATTTCTCGACCGTTACAGCCTGCGCATCGGGAACGCATGCGATAGGCGAATCTTTCAGAAAGATCAAGGACGGTTATCTTGATGCAGCTCTCTGCGGCGGTACTGAATCGGCGGTTCTGAGATTTACTCTTGCAGGCTTCAACAACATGAAAGCGCTTTCAAAGACGGCTGATCCGGAAAGAGCTTCAATTCCTTTTGACAAGGACAGAAACGGATTTGTACTGGGCGAGGGCTGCGGTATGCTGATGCTTGAGGAATATGAGCATGCAAAGGCAAGGGGTGCTAAGATATATGCTGAGCTTGCCGGATATGGCGCAACCTGTGATGCATATCATATAACATCTCCTGATCCGGAGGGAGAGGGAGCAGCTGCGGCAATGAAAAATGCGTATACTGAAGCTGGTCTGAAACCGGATGAGGTTACTTATATCAATGCGCATGGAACATCGACAGGCTTAAACGACAAGTTTGAGACTATTGCGGTAAAGAAGGCTCTGGGCGACGCAGCAAAGACAGTAAAGATAAATTCAACAAAGTCTATGATAGGACATCTGCTTGGTGCAGCAGGCGGCGTTGAAGCAGTTGTAACAGCACTCAGCATAAAAAATGACTTTATTCACAGAACTATTGGTTACAAGACTCCTGATGAGGAATGTGATCTTGATTACTGTGTTGAGAGCAATATTGAAATGCCTGTCAATGCGGCGCTTTCAAATTCCCTCGGCTTCGGCGGACACAATGCGACTATCTGTATGAAAAAGGTTACTGACTAAGGGGGAAAATTATGAGCGAAAACATGATTGCATGCAATCTGACCTTTGAGGAGATAAACAGGCTTGCTGACAAGGTCGAAAACGGAAAGCTTTCCAAAATAAAAATCAAGAATGGCGACTGTGAAGTTACCATTGAAAAGGAAACTAAGGTTTTAAAGCAGGCTGCTCCGGCGGAATTCTGCATGGGCACAGGCGTAATGCCTGCTGGTCAGACAGCCTCTGCACCTGAAGCTGCACCGGCTGGAACTGAAACAGTTCCATCTGCGGCAGAGCCTGAAAAGATCAGCGGAAACGTTGTCAAAGCGCCGATTGTCGGCACATACTATTCAAAGCCGGGACCTGACAAGGAGACCTTTGTGGAAGTCGGAAAGACAGTTAAAAAGGGCGATGTGCTTATGATAATAGAGTCAATGAAGCTTATGAATGAGGTTCAGAGTGAATTTGACGGAGTTGTCAAGGAAATACTTGTTACAGACGGAACAGCGGTTGAATATGATCAGCCGATCATGATAATCGGATAAGGGAGGAAAATATGTCTGAGGTTGTTTATAATAAAGAACAGATTAAGGAGATTATTCCTCATCGTGATCCGTTTCTTCTGATAGATGAAATAAATGAAATGGAGCCTGGAAAAAGGGTCGTTGCAACAAAGTATATGAGCCCTGATGATTACTGGTTCAAGGGACATTTTCCGGATTATCCTGTAACGCCGGGAGTTCTTATGATTGAAATGATGGCGCAGGCAGGATGCGCTGCAATGCTTGTACTTCCCGAAAACAAGGGCAAGATCGGATTTTTTGCCGGAATCGACAAGGCAAAGTTCAGACGTCAGGTCGTTCCGGGAGATACTCTCAGGATTGAGGTAGAGGTAATAAAGGTAAAAGGCCCTATCGGTATTGGAAGAGCTGTTGCAACAGTTGACGGACAGAAGGCTGTTTCCGCCGAGCTGACATTTGCGATAAAGTAATTTCTGAAAGTGAGCGATAGAATGTTTAAAAAGATACTGATCGCCAACCGAGGCGAAATTGCTGTCAGAATCATAAGGGCATGCAGAGAGCTTGGAATACGCTGTGTTGCAGTATATTCAACTGCTGACAGAAATGCGCTTCATGCCCAGATAGCTGATGAGGCTGTATGTATAGGTCCTGCTGAAACCAAGGACAGTTATCTTAACATGAAGGCTATAATAGCGGCGTGTGAAATAACCGGCTGTGACGCAGTTCATCCCGGTTTTGGCTTCTTGTCTGAAAACGCTTCCTTTGCAAGAATGTGCAGGAAGTGCAACATAGAGTTTATAGGCCCGTCTCCGGAGTCGATCGAAATGCTCGGCGATAAGGCTAATGCAAAGGAAACAATGAAAAATGCCGGTGTTCCGGTTATACCAGGCTCTGAGGGTGCAGTAAGGACTATAGAAGAAGCAAGGGCAGCGGCTGAAAAAATTGGTTTTCCGCTTCTGGTCAAGGCTTCGGCAGGCGGCGGCGGACGTGGGATCAGAATGGTTGAATCCATGGACGATCTTGAGGCACAGATCACTGCTGCACAGTCCGAGGCAAAAAGCTTTTTCGGCGATGATGCGGTCTATATGGAGCGGTTTGTTAAAAATCCACGCCATATCGAGATACAGATCCTTGCCGACAAGCAGGGAAATGTTATTCATCTGGGCGAACGTGACTGTAGCATGCAGCGCAGAAACCAGAAGGTTTTAGAGGAAAGTCCGAGTCCTGTAATGACCGATGAGCTTAGAGCAAGAATGGGTGAGGCGGCTGTCAGGGCTGCAAAGGTATGCGGTTATTACAATGCCGGTACTATTGAATTTCTTGTTGAGAATTCAAAGGATTTTTACTTCATGGAAATGAATACAAGAATTCAGGTTGAACATCCAGTAACTGAATTTGTTACAGGAGTCGATCTTGTAAAGGCACAGATAAAGATAGCTGCCGGACTTCCGCTTGAATACAGGCAGGAGGATATTAAAATTTCGGGGCATGCTATTGAGTGCCGCATAAACGCTGAAAATCCTAAGCTCAATTTCCGTCCTTCACCGGGAAAAATAATTGCTCTGCATACTCCGGGAGGTCCTGGAATAAGAATAGATTCAGCAGCATATCAGGGCTATACGATTTCCCCTTACTATGATTCCATGATTGCAAAGCTCATTGTTTATGCCCCGACAAGGGAAGAAGCAATAATGAAAATGAAGTGGGCGCTTTCTGAATTTATAGTTGAAGGAATTGATACTAATATAGATTTTCAGCTTGCACTTATAAAATGTGATGCTTTTGAAAGCGGAGAATACAGCAACCGTTTTCTTGATACATTTAAGTTTGACGAATAGAAAGGCGGCGGATAAAAAATGTTGGAGGATCTTTTCAAGGTCGTTACCACACGATTCAACGGCAGCGAAAAAGCTGAAACAAAATCTGCTGCCGACAAAAACAATATTCCTGACGATCTGCTTTATAAATGCCCGAGATGTCGGAGCGTTATCTTTGAGGACGAAATAAAGGCAATGAATATGGTCTGCCCGAACTGCAATTATCATGCAAGGCTGACAGCTCAGGAAAGACTCAGAATCACTGTTGACAAGGGAACGTTCAGGGAAATTGACGGCGATATGATAAGCAAAAATCCTATTGATTTTCCGGGCTACAACGAGAAGCAGGAGCAGCTTCGGGAAAAGACAGGACTCAATGACGCTGTTGTGACCGGAGAGGCAGAGATAAGAGGGATCCCGGTCGTAATAGGCGTAATGGATTCGAGATACATGATGGCGTCAATGGGAAGCGTTGTCGGCGAAAAGCTCACAAGGGCATTTGAATATGCTGCAAAAAACAAAATGCCGGTTATACTGTTTACAGCCTCCGGCGGCGCAAGAATGCAGGAGGGGATCATCTCGCTTATGCAGATGGCTAAAACTTCGGGCGCTGTTTCAAAGCATGATGACGCAGGACAGCTTTATATAACTGTTCTGACAGACCCGACTACCGGCGGCGTTACCGCTTCATTTGCGTCTCTGGGAGATATTATAATTGCTGAGCCGAAAGTTCTTGTAGGCTTTGCAGGCAGACGTGTTATAGAGGGAACGATAAAGCAGAGGCTTCCTGATGACTTTCAGCTTGCAGAATTTCTGCTTGAAAAAGGCTTTATAGACATGATAGTTGAAAGGCGCAAGATGAGAAGCGTTCTTTCACATCTTCTGAAGCTTCATGGCTATCTGCCTGAAAAGGAGGGACGCTGAGATGAATACCAGAACACCATGGGAAAGGCAGGAGATCCTTCGCAGCAAGGATCGTCCTACAATCAACGACTACATTCCTTTAATATTTGACGAGTTTTATGAGCTTCATGGCGACAGGCATTATGGTGACGATGCGGCAATACTCGGCGGAATTGCACGCCTGGACGGCGTGCCGGTTACGGTCATAGCCGAGGTAAAGGGAAGAAATCTTGACGAGAATAAAAAAACCAATTTTGCTATGCCTCATCCGGAGGGTTACAGAAAGGCTTTGAGACTTGCAAAGCAGGCTGAGAAGTTCCACAGACCGGTTGTGTGCTTTATCGATACTCCGGGAGCATTTTGCGGTGTTGAGGCTGAGGAAAGAGGTCAGGGTGAAGCGATCGCAAAGAATATTATGGAATTTATGCGTCTTAAAACACCTGTAACCTCAGTTGTTCTGGGCGAAGGCGGAAGCGGCGGAGCATTGGCGCTCGGCGTATGTGACAGACTTGCAATGCTGGAAAATGCTCTTTATTCTGTTATTTCTCCGAGAGGCTGTGCAAGCATTCTCTGGAAAGATGCCGGAAGAGAACGTGAGGCGTGTGAAATTCTGAGAATAACTGCTGAGGATATGCTTGAAATGGGCGTCGCAGAAGCAATTATCGAAGAGCCTAATGGCAGCGCACATTACGATTTAGATAAAATTGCAGAAAATATTAAAGTATTTTTGTCAGATACTATAAAGGAAAATTTGCAAAAAGATATTGACATTTTGCTTGAAGCAAGGTACACTAAGTTTAGAAAAATCGGCGAGTATGCTGAATAGTTGAAAGTTACAAAAGCTATATAGGCGAATTAAGCCTTTATATAAAAAATAGACAATGGAGGAAGAATAAGATGGTTTTTGACAAGGTAAAAGAGCTTATTGTTGACCAGCTTGATGTTGAAGAAGATAATGTAAAGATGGAGTCAGTTATTATTGATGATTTAGGCGCAGATTCACTTGATGTTGTTGATCTGGTTATGTCAATCGAAGAGGAATTCGATATGGAGATTCCGGACGAGGCTGTTGAGAAAATCAAGACAGTCGGCGATATCGTAAGCTACATCGAAAACAACCAGTAATATCAGGAGCTTGTACCAATAAGCTATATATCATATCTTTTTGGTAAGGGTTCTGGAAAATACGTTTGATTTTCAAATAAAAAAACCGGCAGGACATCTGGAATATCCTGTCGGTTTTTCTTTGATTTTTACAAAAATAGTAAATACGTTTAAAATAATCGGGAAATGTTTGAAATAAGCGCACATAGAACAACGCCGAATGCTGTCGGGAGAAGTATTGCCGCAGCGGTCCACTTTAAGCTGCCTGTTTCTTTTTTTATTGTAAGACAGGTTGTCGAGCAGGGGAAATGAAACAGAATGAATATCATGGTGCAGACTGCTGTTACCCATGTCCAGCCGTTTTCAGTGAGGATACTTTTCAGTATATCAGTGCTTTCTGCTTCAATAAGACAGCCTGATGATGTATATGCCATCATTATTATCGGTATTACAATTTCATTTGCAGGAAATCCCAGAATGAACGCAAGAAGAATTTTTCCATCCATGCCGAGAAATTTTCCGACAGGTTCAAGAATATCCGAGAGCAGAGAAAGAATTGTTGAATCTCCCAAAGAGGTATTTGCAAGAATCCATATTATAAGTCCTGCCGGAACTGCAACTGCGCAGGCTCTTCCAAGTACAAATATAGTACGGTCAAATATGGAGCGTACAATTACCTTGCCTATCTGCGGCTTGCGGTATGGGGGAAGCTCAAGGGTGAATGCCGATGGAACGCCTTTCAGAACCGTTACAGAAAGTAGCCACGATGCAAGAAGCGTTGCTCCGACTCCGGCAAGTATAACGCCGAGTAGTATAAGAGCAGATGCAAGAGAACGTCCAAGACCGCACAGCGAAGCTGTAAAAAACATTGTTATAATTGAAATAAGAGACGGAAAACGACCGTTGCAGGGAACAAAGCTGTTTGTAAGAATTGCTATAAGGCGTTCACGGGGAGAATCAATGATGCGGCAGCCTGTGACCCCTGCGGCATTGCACCCGAAACCCATGCACATAGTAAGCGCCTGCTTTCCGCAGGAATTAGCCTTTCTGAACTGCTTATCGAGATTAAATGCTGCACGAGGCAGATAGCCTAGATCTTCAAGAAGCGTGAACAACGGAAAAAAGATTGCCATCGGCGGCAGCATTACAGAAACGACCCATGCAAGAACACGATATATGCCGTTTACAGCAAGATCTGTTACAACCGGAGCGCAGTTTATGTAATTTAAAAATCGTTCAATTTGCCCTCCGAGGAAAAAAAGTCCGTCCGACAGAAGTTTTGACGGATAATTTGCGCCGACTATTGTAATCCAGAATATTATGCCGAGTATTCCTATCATTATTGGTATGCCGAATATTCTGCTTGTCAGTATGCGGTCAATTTTACGGTCACGTTCATAGTATCCCTTGCTTCTGAGCGTTATAACTCTTCTGGCAATCTCTTCGGCCGAATTTATTATGCATGAAATTATCTCGTCGCTGATGTTCTGTGGGTTATAGCTTTTTCTTGCCAGTGCCTCACGGCAGACATTAAGCGTTCCGAAAATCTCCTCCTCAATATCATTTCCCAGGAAACTGTTTATAGAGTTTGTCAGCGAATCATTTCTGTCAATAAGCTTTATTGCTGTCCATCTCTGCGGAAGAAATCCATCAGTGAATGGTAAGAGTTTTGATGATAATCTTGATATTTCCTCTTCAAGACTTCTGCTGTATGAAGGGATAAAGGCGGTTTCAGGGGGATTTTCAATAATATTTTCTACTGCGTCCATCAATTTGTCAAGTCCTTTTTCTTCTCTGGCTGTTACTCCGACAACGGGAATACCCAGAATATCTGAAAGCAGTTCTGTGTTTATGCTGATGCCCTTTTTGGCTGCTTCATCAAGAAGATTTATGCAGAGAACGGTTTTCGGGGTTATTTCGAGCGTCTGCAAAAGCAGGTTCAGATTTCTTTCAAGACATGTTGCATCGCATACAACTATGACTGCATCCGGCATGCCAAAACATATAAAATCTCTTGCGGCTTCTTCCTCTGCTGAGTGAGCCATAAGGGAATACGTTCCGGGAAGGTCTGCAAGAATATATTTTTTTCCGTTGTGTTCACATTTTCCAGCAGCATTTGTAACAGTTTTTCCTGCCCAGTTTCCGGTGTGCTGCTTCATGCCGGTGAGGGCGTTAAAAACTGTCGATTTGCCGACATTGGGATTTCCTGCGAGAGCTATAAGATATTCTCCATCACTTTTCTGCGGAGCTTTACCGGAAAAGGTCTTTTTTCCGGTTGACTGTGAAGTTAGTCCCATAATTTCCTCCTTAGACCTGCGACTGTCTGAATACAGGTTCTTATTTATAATATGAGGAAAACGACTTGTCTGATACATGTATTTACTATTCTGATGCAAAAGCATATTGTATAATAGGAAACATATTTCTGATTTTCTGAAACCTTTTGTATTTTCTTTGAGTCTAATTAACAGAAGCAAAGCTTTGATTCAATTAAGACGATTCAGTATTGTCTTAACAAGGAGGCATTAAAATGGATATAAAACCGTTGATAAAGCGTGCCAGAAACGGTGATCCGGACGCATTTGTGAGTCTTATGGAGGAAAACAAGGCGGCAATGTACAAAACTGCCGTTTCAATTCTTCATAATGATGCTGATGCAGCTGACGCAATGCAGGATGCTATTCTCCTGTGTTGGAGGAATATAAAAAAACTCAGACAGGAAAAGTATTTTAAGACATGGCTTACGAGGATACTTATTAACTGCTGTAAGGATATTATTCGTAAAAACGGCGGTATGGTATACGTTGAGAGCTATGACGGACTTGATACCGGTCAGGACACAACACTTTCTGACAGGGAGGTAAAGGAGAGCTTTGAGGGACTGAGCGATAATTACAAGCTGATTTTAACGCTTTATTATTCTCAGGGACTAACTGTCAGAGAAATTTCGCAGCTTCTTGACATGAACGAAAATACTGTCAAGACAAGGCTTTCCAGGGGAAGAGAAGAATTTAAGATGATATATAAAGGCAGGGAGGCAGTTTCATTATGAAAGAGGAAAGGGATTTTATGATAACTGACAGCAGAAGTATTCCGGGGATTGTAAACAAAAAGTGCAGTGAGGCTTACAGTATGATATATAATGAGTGTGAACAGAAGAGCAAGGGCAGAAAGAGAATTTCCTTTAAAAGATGCATGGCTGTTGCGGCGTGTGCAGTGGTTGCGGCTGCTATTGCAGTACCGGTTATGGCGGATAACATTCCAGCATTTCAGAACGCTTTCAGCTTTATAAGCGGAAAGACCTATACGAAGGATCCGGTTGAAAAAAATGATGTTGCGAAGTATGCAAAGACTGTTAACATGAATCAGGAAAGTGAGTGTGCTGAAATTACAATGCAAAGCGTTTATTGTGACGGAAGCAACCTTTCCGTTTCATTTATGCTTGTGCCAAAGACTGAAAAGCTGAAAGGTCTTACATCAGCAACCGGCAGTATTTCAGTAATGCTTGACGGAAAAAAGCTCAATGCAGAAAATCAGACAAACATTGACTTTACAGCAGGAGATGACGGAAATTATTACGGAATTGTTCATTATTCCGGTCTTGATGTGAAATCTGAATCTGCTCTTGAAATAAACATAAGCAATATTGAGGGAATTAACGCTTATGTGATGAACTATGTTGAGATTGATAAGGGATCAAGCGAGTATGTTCCGGAAACAACAGGTATTTTAGACGGAAGTTTCAGCTTTGTAAAAAATGTGAAGCCGGACACAAGCCATAACAGAACATACGAGGTAAATGAAATTCAGGGACATGTAACACTTGAAAGCATTACTGTTACTCCATTTATGACAGATTTGAAAATAGATGGTATTGAAGAAAAGGAATCTGTAAGAATTAAGGATGACAATGGAAACGAGCTTGAAAATATAGGAGATGGCACATACAAATGTGTATCGCCGCTTAAAACTGCAAAGAGTCTGAGTATTGAGGTGTTCAGACTTGACGAGGACGGATTCCCGACGGAATACGGCTTTGATGTACCAATAGAAGAGGGATTTGCTGACAGCTATAATGTTGAGTACAGCATTGATGAATCGAAGGTTACATATAATCCTCCGTATGATGAGGTTAATGAGAAGTATTTAACTGAGCTTCAGAAACAGTATGACGAGGTTAAGAAAAATGTAACTCCTGAACCGGTCGGAAGCGTTATAAGTATTGACACTGAGGATAATGGAAAGATAAACGCTAAAATAACCGGAAGTACTGTAGAGGACGCTTCAGATTATTATGATCAGATTGATGAGGATTTGATCGACTGGTACAGAATGGTTTACGATCAGGAGACGGAAGCCGCAAAAATACTGCTTGTAACCTATGAGCTTGAAAATCCTGGAAGTTCTCAGGAATTATTGTATTTTAACGGTCTGGAAATGATATCGTCAGATCTGATTGCCAGTGGTGAAGATTCGACTGTGGTAAGTCCTCTTTACGTTTCATATAAGGAAAATGGAGGAAAGGACTCTTATGTCTATACGTTTGAGCCAGGTGAAACCAAGACGATAATTCTGGGATATATTCTTCCGGAGGAGCTTGCTGAAAAGGATTATTATGTATACAGCGAATGTAACGAATCATTCGATCCGGAAAGTGTCTTGAATGGAGATGCAAAGCTTTGCAGAATAAAATAATAGCCTCATAATAATGGATCTAAATTCATGGGGCAGGCAGCATGTCTTTTCTATAAACACAGATTCAATAAAATTAAGATAACAAAAAGCGGACGTCTTTTAAGAGGGACGTCCGCTTTGGTTTGTGTAATTATTTCTTTTTTGCGTTATACTTTTCAAAGGCTTCCTCAACATTGCCGTCAAAAACAATTTTTCCGCCGTTTAAGTAAATCGCTCTGCTGCATGTCTGACTCATGCTTGCCATTGAGTGGCTTACAAACAGAACTGTAATACCGGAGTTTCTGAGCTCTCTTATTCTGCTTTCGCATTTTTTTCTGAACTCTGCATCGCCAACGCTCAGCGCTTCGTCTATAACCAGTATGTCAGGTCTGATGTTAATGTTGATAGAAAATCCCAGACGCATTTTCATACCGCTTGAATATGTTCTGACAGGCTGGTCGATATATTCTCCCAGTGCGGCAAAATCAGTAATGCTCTGCTCTATTTCCGCAATTTCTGTTTTTTCAAGACCTAAAAGATAGCATTTAAGATAGATGTTTTCTCTTCCTGTCATGTCATCAGAAAATCCGGCAGTAAGCTCAAGCAGTGCGGCAACTTTTCCTTTTACGGTTATATTGCCGGAGGTTGCAAATGAAACGCCTGTTATCATTTTTAAAAGGGTCGACTTTCCTGCACCGTTTTTTCCGATTATTCCAACTGATTCTCCCTCTTTTATCTCAAAGGAAATGTTATCAATTACCTTGTGTCGCTTGACATTTTTATTATTGTTGAAAATTGCCTTGAATCTTGCTCTTTCGCTTTTATAGAGAAAGTATTCCTTGCTGACATTTTCAAACTTTATAACAGTTTTGCTCATGCGCATATCTCCTCTTTATAAAACGTCCGGAAGTATTTTTCTAAGCTTTTTGTAGTAATGAGAACCGAGAAATATTATAAAAATAAATTCCGCAAAAAATATCAGTGTTTCCTTGGTGTAATTGCTGTCGAATATAAAAGTGTTATACAAAAAGCATTTTCTATAGCCATTTATGAAGTAGTTTATGGGATTGAAATACATGAGCGTTCTCAGAAATTTGTTCTTTATTTCGTATGTGTTCCAGAAAATTCCCGAAAGCCAGAAGAGTCCGGTCATTATGGAATTTATCAGATTTTCAAAGTCACGGCTGAAACCGCTAAGCGGAGCAGTCGCCCAGGAGAGAACCAGAAAAAACAGAAACATCATGGGCAGATAATAAAGTATCTGCAAATTGTAAACAGAAGGACCATAACCCATGAACAGCAGGGCGATATACATTATTATGCACATTCCAACATGTATTATCAGTGATGCAAGGGCGGTAAACGTCATTATGTTTGAAACTGGAAAGGAAAGCTTTGTTACAAATTGACGGTTTGATCTGATTGACCGTGCGCCGCCGATAATTTCCTCGCTTATGAAAAACCATGGAATATATCCGGAAAGCATAAAGACAAATCTCGGATAGCCGCTGACCATTCCGGAGTTTCTGATTCCGACAGTAAATGCAAACCACAGTATAAAAAGTGTAAACGAAGGCTTTATAAGCGCCCAGAGAGGACCCATTACAGAGCCTTTGTATTTTTTTACAAGGTCGTTTACGGCAAGCATCCAGATTTTTTTCCATTGCCCCTTATGCTCAGCAATTATCTGCGCTCCGCCGAATTTTTCTTTAAGCTTTGTCATATACATCATCTCCGGTTTTGAAAATTTCCTTTACGACATTTGCAGTACAGTCTGCGCTGTCGAGAGGATTGAATTTTTTTCTGAAAGCCTCTAACGCCCTTTCATATCTTAAAAGACCGTTTCCGCCGTTTCTCAGGTCGTCAAGCACATTGCACAGGCAGCTTTCGAGCTTTGTCTGAGTCTGTGCTGTAAAACCGGGGAGCATTGCCGTTCCGAAATAGAAATCTCTCATTTTGGTCATGTATTCGCTTACATCATAAAGATAGAAAAGCATCGGTCTTTTTAGGTTTGCAAAGTCGAAAAAGACGCTTGAATAATCCGTTATAAGAATATCACTTATTATATAAAGGTCATTTATATCGTCATGTTCTGAAACGTTATATACATATCCTGAAAATTTTTCAAAATCAAATTTGTCCGCAATGAAGTAATGGGCACGAAAAAGAATTACAAAATCATCTCCGCAGTTTTTACGGAGCTTTTCAAAGTCAAGCGAAAGCCGTAGATTGTACCCATCTCCGCTGAACTGATTGTCACGAAATGTCGGACAGTAAAGAATAACTTTTTTGCCCTCCGGTATATTAAGCTGTGACTTTATGCTCTTTACCTTTTCATCAGTGAATGTAAAGAGGGCAGTATTTCTGGGATATCCCTTTTCTATTATTATGTTTTCCTTTCCAAGCTTTTTAAGATTGAATGCGGAAACAAGCTTTTCAGTGCAAAATGGTGACGGAGAAAGCATTAGTGAAATCTTTTCTGCCTCGTTTGTATATTCGTCATATATTTCCTGGAGGGTTGATGTTGCATTTCCAGCCGCTTCAATGTCACAGCCGATTTTTTTAAACGGTGTGCCATGCCAGCACTGCACATATTTCTGACCATCGCCAGGCTCTATAAAATCACGCAGTCTTGAATTAACAATCCATGTTCCGGCTTTGGCGTAGTATTTAAACGCTTCTGCCGAATCAAATTTTACAAGCTTTGTATTATCCGGAAAATTTCCATGCGCCTTTGTGTTCCTGAAAACCCAGACATAGTGGTAATCCTTAAACTGTTCAGAGTTTTGCATATACTCATATATTGCCCTGGGGCTGCATGCATAGCTTCTTCCCTGAAATGCTTCAAATAACACAAGCTTCGGGTCGCAGGCTTCGTTTTCGGAATATTTTTCAAAGCTGTCAGCCTTATTTTTGAGATAAAGCTTTTTTAAAATGCGTTTTAAAAAGGGTATTTCCTTTAATTTACTTATTATACTCATTTTTTCTTCCTTATACCGAGTGCTTCGACAGCTCTTCGGCAGTTTTCATCGTCTTTATATCTGTTAAAAATATTGTTTAACTGTCTGCGCTTCTCGCCGTATTTATCATTTCCGCTGAAAACATCTTCTGCAAATTCAAGAAAATCATTTCCGTTTTTCAGCAGCTTTCCGGGCATATACTCGGATGGATCATCAAGCGTGAAACCACGGCTGCTGTCATACTGTTCCAGATCGCTCACAGCAAATCCGATGGGCTTGTCTGTCAGCAGGTAATCAAAAAAAACCGATGAATAATCAGTTACAAGACAGCCGGAGCGTCCAAGAAGCGTATACAGACTTAGATTTTCCTTTTCAAACTGGCGCTGATTCATAATGTTTATGTTTTTAAGCTCTGAAATGTCCGAGACTTCCGCAGCAGAAAGAGGGTGAAGCTTTATTAATATTTTCCAGCCGTATCTGCTGCACAGGCTGTCAAGTCGCTTGAACTGTTCATGATTTAATATGTCAAGCTCGTTTGTTTCACCGTTTCTGAAGGTCGGAAGCCAGAGCATGAGCTTTTTCTCACATTCCGGCGTATTTTCAGCGCTTCTGACCATTTCGTCAGTTCTCGGCTGTCCGCATATAATTATCTGCTCATCATTGCAGCAAAAGCTTTTCTTCATTATATCACGAAAAAATTCAGATGTGCATAAAAGATGTGTGAAATAATTGTAATCAGTATTTTCAAAGCCGGGAATCATGTTTCCGACACGTTTAAGCGGCATACCATGCCACAGATTAAATATCTTCTGACCGTTTCGTGGCTTTACGGGATATTTTCCAAAGCAGTAAAATGCATACCGGCAGGAGAAGAAGCTGAAAAGTCCTCTGAGATTGCTTACAAACCGGACATTTTTCTGCGGCGTCTGTTCCTTATAGTCGTTAAGGCTGCATATTATACGGTAATCATTATTATAGCCGTTTTGCAGAAGGTAGTCATATACAGCCTTTACATTATCCCGAAATCCTAAATTTGAATACAGAAAAATCTTTTTCGGATTTTTCGGAACGGCAGCATTTATTACATTGAGAAAAGACCACAGCTTCCTTGGGGCGGATCTTAATAGGCTCATTTTGTTACCGTCTTTCTTAAAAATTTGGAGTAAACAAATATACGCAGACGGTTCGGGATAAGTCCGACTGCTATGTGTGCGGCGCAGGTGTATATAAAGTCGCCGAAGCTACAGAAACCTTCCTTATACATCCTTTTGCGGAATCTGAGAGCAGCATGAGTGTATTCAAGTCCTCCTCTGCGGCTGTACATGCCTTTTCCTGCCCTCATATAAAGGATAGGCTGTCTTATGTTATATGCCTTGCAGCCTCTTCGGAGCATTCTCAGCCACAGGTAATAGTCCTCGAACCAGCGGCATTCCTCATATCCTCCAGCCATATAGACCTGCTGCTTGCGGAAGGCTGTGCAGGGATGATTAAACGGATTTCTGCGCCTTGAATAGTTTTTGATTCCTGCGCAGGTTTTGGGAAGTATTCTATAATTTAATATGTGTTCCGGATCGCTGTCAAATTCAGCAATCGTTCCGCTTACTATATCTGCATTTTTTTTGCTAAATGCGTTAAGCTGGAGCTGCA
Source organism: uncultured Oscillospiraceae bacterium (assembly GCA_934463345.1). Classification (GTDB taxonomy): domain Bacteria; phylum Bacillota; class Clostridia; order Oscillospirales; family Ruminococcaceae; genus Porcipelethomonas. Next base: position 15,316 of record CAKSJL010000036.1, read on the forward strand.
TACGGTTCGGGAGAGCAATATCATCGCTGTCCATTCTTGCAACAATGTCATTTTTGCAGTAATTAAGACCGTTCTGGAGCGCCGAGGCAAGCCCCTTGTTCTTCTCTGTATATATTACATTAATATATGGGTATTTTTCCTTGAATTCATCTATAACAAGATACAGGGCAGAAGTGAGCTGACCATCGCACACAATAACAAAATCATCCGGTTCAACAGTCTGCTCAACCATACTTTTTATACTTTCACGAAGATTTTCAGGCTTTTCCTTTGCATAGACCGACATAAGCACAGAATAAGCTGGAAGCATTATTAATTCCCTCACATTCTTTAAGCAATACATTATTAGTATAACTCTTTGAGTATATAATGTCAAGTTTCTGGGAGAATGAGACATTGCGAAATCCGGCGCTATTTTTCGGTGTCCTTTGAGCTTTCAAGCCTGTTTTCAATTTCTTTTACAATATCGCTCATATTTACATCAAGGGCGGTTGAAATGCTGTAGAGGGTTTCGAGCGTGGGTTTTCTCTTACCACATTCAATTGCACTCAAATGAGTACGTCCTATATCTGCGAATCCACTTAGTACTTCCTGGGATACACCCTTTGATTTTCTGAAATTTGCTATTACACTTCCGACAATTTTCGGGTTTAATTCAGGAATATGCACGAAATCACCCCTGATATTATAATAAACTGGAAAATTATCCTTTTAGAACACATATGTATACATTAAAAATAAAATAGTGTGTTATAATGAAAAAAATAATTTAAAGGTGGTGAAAAATATGATGAAATTTTTGTTTAAAAATGCAGGCGGCAAGCTTTCAAAAGTAATAAAAGTTATCACATTGCTGGAGATGATAGCAGCCGTAATATCAGGTATAGGCATAGGCTTTGAATCTGTCCTTGGATTAGTTATAGCTGTGGCAGGACCGCTTATAATATGGTTTCTTTCACTTTTTATGATAGGATTTCTTGATATGATGTCCGATATAAGCAAAATAAAAGATCTTGCATATGAAGTGTACAGTAGTTCGTCTGCCTCAGAATCGCTTAATGATAACAGCAAAGGGTGGGTATGCCCAAAATGCAGTGAACATAACAACCAGGGAGCAGTATATTGCAAGAATTGTGGTCAAAAGAAAGCATAGTTTACATAAAGGGTGAAGAAATAGATTTCACCCTTTATTTTATTAAATAAGGGTAAATTTGTAGTAAATTAAGCAAAATAGTGTAAATATGCAATAAAATTCGCAAAAAACTATTAAAAAGTGACAATTTTCAAAAAACCGATTGACAAGAGGGGAGATAGGTGATATAATAATAAAGCTGTCGAACGAGAGAGCGAGTGAGCGAGGCGGTCGAAACT
>CAKSJL010000037.1 GCA_934463345.1 uncultured Oscillospiraceae bacterium
AATTTTTTAATCATAATTATTCTCCTTAAAAGTTTGCGTAGATAGGGTCAAGTGAAACATACCCATAACCGTATGCGCCAAATATAACAATAAACATGATAAGAGCATAGAGCAGCACCCATCTGACAACTATATTACGCTTCTGGAGCGCCTCTCTTACAACGATTCCCTTTTCGTTGAGAATACTTATAACAAATACCACAAGCAGAGCTACACCAACGACGGCAAAATCAAGAACGTCTGTGTTCAGATTTTCAAGAAGCTTTCCGTTGACTGTTGAAAAGTGAAAATCCGTTATCATTTTCCTGAACATGTAAAGACCTGCCTTTAGTCCGTTTGCACGGAAGAAAAGCTCGCCTATAACTACAAGTATGCCTGTCCTTATCATCTGAAACAGTCTGTATCCGAAGCTTTCAGGATTAATGTGAAGCTTCTGGTTTACGCTGTTTACAGCCGGAGAAATGATATTCCCCATAAGTATAAGCACAAAATGATACATTCCGAAGAATATGTAACTCCAGGCAGCGCCATGCCAGAAACCGTTGCAGAACCAAACGCAGAAAAGAGCAATACTTCCCGCAGTAAGCGGACCGAAATGGTTTCCGAGCTTTTTTCTTGCTGACGAAGTCAGGTTTTTCATAGGTTTTGACATAGTAACAGGGTAAAAAATATAATCCTTGAACCATGTACCGAGTGTAATATGCCATCTTTTCCAGAATTCAGATATAGTTTTTGAAAAGAATGGTCTTTCAAAGTTTTCAGGCATTTTAACTCCGAATATCTGAGCTGTACCCATAACAGCATCCATAGTGCCTGAGAAATCCATGTAAAGCTGTATTGTATAGCATACGGCTGAAATTGCTATAACTCCGCCTTCGTAGGATGTATAATCAGTAAATACCGTCTTTACAAGGGAATTAAGACGGTCGGCTACAACAAGCTTTTTCATAAGTCCGAAAAGTATTCGCTGAATGCCATGTGTAAGATTTACATATTTTATCTGCTGAACATCCCAGAGCTGCTGTGCGGTCTGGCTGTAACGGCAAATAGGACCTTCAACAATCTGCGGGAAAAATGAGATAAATAAAGCAAGGCGGAAAATGTTTTCGTCTGCTTTTACAGTTTCCCTGTGAACATCAAAGAGATATGAAAGCGTCTGCATAGTAAAAAATGATATGCCGATCGGCAGCATGCATTTAGGAATTTTTATCAGTGTACTGATGTTAAACAGTTTAAACAGTGCATTTATATTTGAAGTGAAAAACGGAGTATATTTCAGCATAAGGAGTGTGCCGATATTAAGTATAACTGCAAAAAGCAAAACATAACGGCTTTTTATAAGATATGCCCTTTTAATTTCCTTACGTTTTTCCTTTTCAGCAATCTTTACGGCTGCATTTCGCTGGGTGTGTATACGATCAATCCACAATCCGAGATAGTGCGCTGAGATAATGGAAAGGAACAGATATACAATAAGCTTTCCGCTTACAAGCCAGAAAAATCCGCAGCTTGCAAGCAAAAGGTAATACTTTCGCAGTTTCTGCGGCATAACTGCATAGAAAACAATGCACAGCGGCAGAAATATAACAAGAAACGCAACCGAAAAGTATGAAGTCATTGCAACAGCTTTTCCTGCCATCAGCAAGGATGACAAACGCATATTAAACTCCATTCTGCCGCTGGATTGTCGTTACAAACAGAAACAAACTCTTTACAGCGGCTGACAGAATTTCTGTTTGAATCTGAATAGTGTGCTTCACGCTATTCCTCCTCCTGAAGGCGCTGTATCATGCTCCACATTGCTTTTGCTGAATTAAAATTATCCGGAATGACCTCAACTGTTGAAACCGTAATGTCAAACTCATCCTCAAGTTCGGCAATAAGTGAAATAATGGACAGTGAATCCAGAATATGACCATCGATCAGGTTGTCACAGTTTTCGTAATCAACTCCCGGCTGAATATCCTCTAATATTTCCAATAGCTTTTCCATAATTAATTATCTCCTTTTCAGTAATTCGGCGTATTCAGATCTGACGTTTCAAACGAGCTTCGCACGCAGATCATTTCACCGTTCTCTTTTTTTAAATACACCTCCGGCAGTTCACGACTTAAAAATAATGAAATACCTTCGGTCATGCAATATGCGCCGGTATTTTCAAAGCAGAGAGTATCTCCGGTCTGAAGCTCCGGCAGGGGAACCTGCTTTGCGGCAATATCGTTCATTGAACACAAAGAGCCGCATATATTCCAGACATCCGTATCCGGCAAATCCTCCTTTCCGCATATGGATAAAAACGGATGTCTCATTGCCATGTGTTGTCCGAAATACACCAGATGATGCATTCCGCCGTCAATCAGAACATAGTTCTGACCCTTGTTTCTCTTTATATCAACAATGTGGGTATAATATTTTCCGCAGCAGGCAGCAATACTTCTGCCAAGCTCAAGCGTTATCTCCGGACAACTGACCATTTCATTCAGTTCCTCCGAAAATCCGGAAAACAGTTCCTCTTCACTAATGCTGTCATCAGTAAAATAAGCTGCCGGAAAGCCTGGTCCGTATTCCAGTTCCTGTGCTTTATAGCCAAAATCCTCATCAAGCTTTAGCAGAAACTCGTCAAGCTTTTTTATTTCGCGTCTGATTTTTTTGACAGATGTTTTCTGAGTTCCTGAGAAAAACTGTATTCCACAAATATTAAGATTTTTAAAGCTCTGCCTTTGTGAAATGATCTGCCTTATGTCCTCCCCGTTCATGCCGAACTGACTGCCATTAGTCAGGCGCAGCAATACCGGCAGAGTACGTTCATATTTTTCCGACAGCTCACAAAGAAGCCTGAACTGGGAAACTGACTCCGCAGTGTAAATTCTGTCAAAGGACAATGAAACCATTTCTTCTATAACTGACGGCGTTTTATACACTCCGGAAATTACTGTCTGATTTTCCGGTACTCCCAGCTTGTCACAAATTCGTGCTTCACCGGGAGAGCAGACCTCAAAGCGGTCAGCAGTGCCGATAAGCTCCTTTATTATGAACGTATTAGCCTTTACAGCATAGCAGATCGACACATTTTCCGGCAGCTTTTCTTTCAGATATTTTATTCTTTCTTTTGCCTTTTTTACGTCAAAAACATAAAAGGCTGTTTTGTTGTCTCTTATCAGATTGTTCAATTTATTTAAGACCTGCGCTTTCCTTTAATTTCTTTCTGTCCGTCTTTCCGTTCTTAGTAAGCGGCATTTCATCAAGCTGTCTCAGAACGCCGGGAACCATAAATGCAGGCAATTTATTCTTCATGCTGGTATACAGCTCATTTTTGTCAATGCTTCCGACATAAAAACCTTTAAGTCTGGACTTCTTTTCGTCAAAAATACAACAGCACTGTTCAACGCCGTCTATTGAAGCCATTTCACGTTCAATCTCTTCAATTTCAATACGATGCCCCATATACTTTATCTGAAAATCTTTTCTTCCGCTGAATACAAGCTCTCCGTTTTCATTGTACCTGCCAAGGTCACCTGTGCGGTAAATTATCTCAGGATAACAATTATTAAGCGGATTCTGAACAAAATGCTCCATATTCTGTTCAGGAGCTGAATAATACCCCAGCGCAAGGGCAGTTCCTCTGACACATATCTCTCCTGACTTTTCCGGAACAGTTATCCTGCTGTTATTCTCATCAAGCAGGAACACATCCTCATTCGGAAACGGTCTGCCTATTGGTATTCCGCCGGAATAATCCCTTTCCTTTTCCAGTATGTGATATGTACAGTTGCAGGTTATTTCTGTAGGTCCGTAAAGATTTACAAACTCAGTATCCGGAAGATGCTTTCTGAAATTTTTCAGTACTCTTTCCGGCATAACTTCTCCGCTGAAAAGAATTTTTCTGACAGTCTTAAACTCTCTGTACTCAAAAACATGAAAGGTACTTAGAAGCGACAGCGCTGATACTGCCCATATCATAACCGTAACATTATTGTCGCAGAGAAAATCCATAAGCTCCGCCGGCGCTGAAAACATACGGCGTGGTACTACGACAAGCTCTGCGCCAGTTTTTATACACGAATAAATATCCTTCACAGAAACATCAAAGTCAAACGGTGCCTGATTAGCAATAATATCCTTATCAGTAATTCCGAATATATCCGTAAAACAGTCTATGAAATCAATCACACTTCGGTGTGACACAACAATACCCTTCGGCGTACCTGTCGAGCCGGAGGTAAAGTTTACATACAGCGGATCTGTGTCGATCATTCTGCTTCTGACTTTTTCAAGCAATTCCTTGTCAGAGGCAGTTTCCTTCAGACTTTCAATATCGACTATCTCACAGCTGCGGAAAGTTTCCTCGGCTGCCGTTTTCAGTTCGCTGACCGTTATTATAAGCTTTGGCTTTAAAACCGCTTCAATCTGTTCAAGTCGACCGGACGGCAATTCATTATTAAAAACTGAGTAAAAGCCTCCGGCATACACTGTTGCGAAAAAGGCGCACACAGCTTCCGCATTCTTTTCCATATATATTCCGACTGGTTCACCCGGAGAAATCCTTTTGCAAAGCGCAGTACCGATACGCTGACTGTAATCATAAAGCTCACTGTAGGTAAACTTCCTGCTGTCGTCCTTAACGGCAATTTTATCGGGAAATTTTATAACAGAATCTTCAAGATAATTCAGTACATTCCGATTCATTTTTATCACCTGATGTACAGCATTTATGCTGATATTTTAGAACATATCACCGTAATATGTGGTTTTATGTCTTAACCAATAAACATTATAACTCATTTCACATAAAATGTCCAGTAAAAAAATAAGAATCCATCTTCACAAGATATGTGTGCGGATTTCCAAGCACAATTTTTACGCAAACAAGGCAAAAATGCGCAGGAATACTTGTATATAGCAAGCTTTTTTAACGCAGTATGCGAAAAAATTTGCTGGAAAGACGTGCGCATACGCTTGTAAAGACGGGTTCTAATACCGCACTTAAAAAAGTGCGGTACGTTCTGTTGATAAAATAAAATTATACCATCCGAATGGAGGAATAAAGATTTCGCCAGACTATGAGAACAAGTTATTACTTATTTTTTAATACAGCCTGAACATAATTTATATGCTCAAATGCTCTGATCGGCGCACCGGTCGGGTCTATAATCTGTTTCTGTATATCCTTAGGTTCAAGAATTTCATAAACAAGAAAACCATAATCCGAAAGCATGCTGTCAAGGCTTAAATAATCAAATGACGCCTTCATTTCCTCACCGCCTGCTTTGGCCATTGCAAGCATATTCTGAACACGTTTTTCCTGCGCTGAAAAAAGTCCGGCATCAGCATAATCAAAAAGCAGTGTGCTTCCTTCTGATGAAAGCTCTGAAATGCAGCTTAGCATCTTTTCAATATCATCACGATAAAGGTAATAGCTTACTCCCAGCCATGAAAAAAATGTCTTTTTAGTACTGTCAAACCCTGATTCCAGAAGCTTTTCCTTTAGGTTGTCAGTGGTAAAATCAACAGGTACAAATATAAGATTATCCGGCATTTCAAGACCTGCCGCTTTAATTCTTTCAAGCTTGTCACACTGAGTTTTCGGGTGATCCACTTCATAGACCTTATGTGATAACATAAATTCCGGTCTGCGGAATGCAAATGTATCAAGGCCTGCCCCAAGTATGACATACTGCTGCGTTCCGGTCATTACAGCGGTTTCAAGCGACTTTTCACAGAACGCTGCACGACAGAGAGGAGTCGGTGCAATATGCTCATTTACAAGATAACGGAGAGTCTCGCCGCTGTCATTAAAGCTTTCCTTTTTTTCTGGTGCAAAAAAATCAATTCCACTGAGAATATATCCGGCTATCATCTGGTATTCTGCCTCAGTCATAAGCTTTTCAGCGAATTCATCTCTAAACACCGGACAGGCTTCATTTTTGGTGTGGTACGCTCTGCCGAATGCAGACATAAGCGCTGTTATACTCGCTTTGTTATCCATATGATTCCTCCATTCACCATTGCATATTCCTGCATACACATCGTCCGGTATCATCGGAACTGCCAGCTTTGCAAAGGTTTTATCCGAAATATATCCGTTTTCTGCATATTCATATCCTGCTGTTGTAACAGTTTCAAGGAAAGGCTCTGTAACATACCTTGCCTCCGGAGCATTAAACATAGGAGATTCCGGTATTGTCAGAATCGTGCTGTCCTCGCCAAACATAAATTTAAACTGTGTTTCCATGCCCTCAAAATTGTGTTCGGAGTTCGGAAATCCGCAGCCGCATATCATAACATAGCGTATAGCGGAAAAATCAGCTTGTTCCACATGTTCATAGCGGTCTCCGTTTCTGCGCATTTTCATTGATGAAAGCGGCATTGTTCTGTCAATAAGCGCTTTCAGAGGTGCAGGCATTCCATAGCAGTAAAGAGGAAAATTAAACAGAAGAATATCAGTTTTAAGTATTTCCTCTAGGATTTCACCCATATCATCGTTGTGTATGCATGTTCCGCCGTTTCTTTTGCATTTAAAACAACCAGTACAGTACTCAATATGCTTATCCACTACATGGATCGTCGTTATGTCATTGTCTGCTGCTTTGTTCATTCAATCCAGAAAAGCGGAGGTAATATGCATGGTATCGCTTTTCTCCCTCTTAGGCGAACCGTTTAAAACCAGTATTTTCATTAAAATCACACTCCCGTTTTATGTGACATACATTTTGTAACGCATGATTTAATTATACTGTTTTAAAACAAATTTATCAATAGAATTTCTGATATTTTTATCTGTGAAAAGGAGAGCGATAAAAATAAAGGACCACGACAAGCCGCCGCAGCCCTTACGTTGCAAAATTAACAGATTATTCTTCTGTATCAGATTTTTCCGAATCAGCAAGCTCAACATCATCAAAATCAAATTCAAGACATGAGCCGCAGTTAGGACAATCAATAGAGCCTTCTTCAAGCATATACTCATCCAGAACTACTGTATCGCCGCATTCCGGACAGCAAACCTCATAAAGCTCGTCGCCGTCAAAATCATAGTCATCATCCTCATCATCTTCACAGCCGCAGTCACAACCACAGTCGTCAAAATCATAAAGATCCTCTTCAACCTCTCCGAGGTCAGAATCAAGGATGTCGCAAAGCTCAGAAAGCTCGTCAACCTGTGCCTGAAGACTGTCAACACAGTCAGTCATTTCCTGCATAACCTCTGTCATCTGAACAAGCGCTCTGCCTTCCTTTGTTGTGGTATCAATTTCCATACCATCAAGAAGTCCCTTTAAATATGACATTTTTTCACTAAGCTTCATAAGAATCTCCTTTCAAAGCTCTGATTAGCATAATATGTTTTATATAATACCGCAATTTTCAGGCTGCGGCAAAACCTTTGCAAAAAAGCAGCTTTAAATCAAGCTCTTTCCATGTATTCGCCGGTTCTTGTATCAATACGAACCATATCGCCTTCGTTGATGAAGAGCGGAACTCTGATCTCTGCACCTGTTTCAAGAGTTGCCGGCTTTGTTGCGTTAGTTGCTGTATCGCCCTTGACGCCTGGCTCTGTGGATGTTACCTGAAGCTCAACGAATGTAGGCGGCTCAACAGCAAATACTTTGCCCTTGTATGAGCAGATCTTGCAGATCATTTCTTCCTTTACAAACTTGAAGTTGTCTCCGAGAATGTCCTCACCAATAGGAACCTGCTCGTATGTTTCAGTATCCATGAAGTAGTAAAGCTGACCGTCATTGTAGGAATACTGCATGTCCTTTCTTTCAATGAAAGCTGTAGGATACTTGTCTGTCGGGTTGAATGAACGCTCAACAACTGCGCCTGTAATAACATTCTTGAACTTTGTTCTTACAAATGCTGCACCCTTACCCGGCTTAACATGCTGGAATTCAATTACCTGAACAACGTTTCCGTCAAGCTCAAATGTAACACCGTTTCTGAAATCGCCTGCTGTAATCATATAATTCTCCTCACTGCCATTTTCTGCGGCAGCTACCGTCCTTGCGGCTGACGGTAAGCCGAAATTTTCCATATAACAATAATCTGACTTCATCGTGAAACCGATTATAATACTTATAATTTATTTTACAACATTTTTCTTTTCTTTGCAATAGTTTTTTATAAAATTATCAGTTTTTTAGGACAGGTTGTCAAATTATCGCACCCATTTTCAGCAACAACAACGAAATCTTCTATTCTGATTCCGAATTCTTCCGGTAAATATATTCCCGGTTCAACCGTAACCACCATATTTTCCTTAAGAATTGTTTCTGATTTCTCAGACGCTGTCGGCGCTTCATGGATCTCCATACCAACCCCATGTCCGAGCGCATGTCCAAAGCAGTCGCCGAAACCGGCTTCTTCAATGACTCTTCTTGCGCTGCGGTCAAGCTCACCTCCGGTTATCCCGGCTCTGACTGTTTCGATTCCTTTAAGCTGTGCCCTTAGAACGATATCATAAACCTCCTTCATTCTTTCAGAAGGCTGACCAACACATACAGTTCTTGTCATATCGCTGTGCCAACCGTCATAGACCGCACCAAAATCCATAAGAACAAAATCACCGTCAGAAACTCTGCATTCCGAAGGAACGCCATGCGGCATCGACGTATTTTTTCCACAGAGCGCAATCGTATCAAACGACACAGCCTCAGCACCGTTTCTCAGCATAAAATCATCAAGACAGAGAGATATTTCACGTTCAGTAACGCCAGGCTTTATAAAATTCAAAACCTCATCAAATGCTCTTTCTGCAATTTTCTGAGCGCTTCTTATTTTTTCAATTTCTGCCGGACTCTTGACAGTTCTCATCTTTGATATATTATCGCTCAGTTCATTGTTTTTTATGAACAGAAATTCCGGAAATTTTTCTTCCCAGAACGCCATTCTTTCAAGCGTCATATCAGCAGCTTCAACGGCAATGCTGTTTGCGCTGTGCTTTTTCATAAGTCCTGATATCTGCTCTTTAAGGTTTTTATATTCAATAACCTCGCAGCTTTTTACCGTCTTTCTTGCCTTTTCAATATATCTGAAATCTATAAGCAAATACGCCGCATCCCTGAATATGAGAACCATTCCGGCAGAAGATTTCATACCTGTAAAATATCTCCTGTTTATATCGGAGGTTATAAGCGCACAGTCAGCATTTTTAGGAATATCAAGCATCATCGTTGTGTTCATGACTTATACCTCCTCAGAATACTTTGTAAGCGCATCCATTGCCATCAGATAGCCGGAAAGTCCGAAACCTGATATGCTTCCCCTGCACACAGGAGCTATAACGGAATTTTTTCTGAATTCATCCCTTGCAAAAACGTTGCTTATATGTACCTCTATGACCGGTATCCTTATTGCGGCAATAGCGTCACGAATAGCATAGCTGTAATGCGTATATGCTCCGGCATTGAGTATAACGCCGTCAGCATCCTTTCTTGACATGTGAAGTCTGTCAATAATAGCGCCCTCATGATTCGACTGAAATATCTCGCATTTCACTCCAAGTTTGTCAGCTCTGTCCATTATCATTTCACTAAGCGTACTGTAGCTCTGACTGCCATAGATTCCCGGCTCTCTTTCACCTAAAAGATTCAGATTCGGTCCGTTTATAACAAGTATCTTTTTCATTTTCCTATCCTTTCACATATCCGGTATAGCTCTGCTTCATTGTAAGAGCGTCCTCTGCCTGCGTTCCTGCGCTTTCGCATATAAAGACAGGCGACAGATTCTTCTTCGCAACAAGTTCCATAAGCGGTTCATATTCCGGCCCGTACTCAGTATCCTCAAAGGTCAGATGCTTTTTTTCTCCGCCCGGATCTGTATACATTATCTTTGAAAAGTGGCTGTGAAAAATCCTCAGCCTGTCTGCACCAAGTGCATTTTCAACCTTGTCAAGCATTGCTTCATAATCTAAAGCAGTTTTTATACCGCCAAGCGTTCTTGCATTGAGATGCCCGAAGTCAATGCATGGCAGGAATGTGTCGTCAAGCCTGCAAAGCTCTAAAACCTCCTCAAGCGTTCCAAGCTGATTTACCTTGCCCATAGTTTCCGGACAGAAGTGTACAGCCTCAAAGCCCTGTTCAATTGCCTGTTTTCTCGCTCTTGAAAGAGTATCCTTGGCAAGCTCAAGAGCCTCCTCACGACTCATCTTTGAGCATGAACCGCTGTGTATGACTATTCTGTCCGCACCAAGCCTTAAAGCAGCGTCACAGCTCTGGAGTATATAATTTATGCTGTTGTCACGTTTTTCCGGTTCGACTGAAGAAAGCGAAATAAAATACGGCGCATGCAGCGAAAGACCGATACCATTTTCCTCTGCTTTGCTGCGTATTGCAGAAGCGGTTTTGTCGCTTACCTTTACTCCGCGTCCGCACTGATATTCATACCAGTCAAGTCCCATTTCCCTGAGAAATACCGGAGCGTCTGCGGTTGATTTATATTTTGCGGAAAAGCTTTCAGAGTTTCCCGCCGGTCCGAATTTTGCTGACATTACAATGCCTCCTGTTTTTTTGAGATTTTCGGCAGAAACGGCTTTTCCGCCCATCTTTTAAATTTAAAGAATCTTGTTTTCTCATGCTCAATAGGATAAACAAATATTCCCCTGACACGTTTAAGATTTGCTCCAAGCATATCGGTAAATATCTGATCGCCGACAACTGCAAGCTGCGAAAAAGGAATTCCCATAAGCTTCTGCGCCCTGTTAAAACCGCTTGAAAGAGGTTTTTTTCCTTCACAGACAAATTCCAGCCCCAGCATGTCTGCAAATGGCTGAACTCTCAGAGGGTGATTATTTGAAACGATAACAAGCCTTATACCTGCATTTTTCATTGCCGCTATCCATTCAGGAACGCCTTCCCCCGGAACAGGATTGTCATGAGTTGTAAGCGTATTGTCGAGATCAAGCAAAAGTCCTCTGATATTATTTTTTTCAAGAAAATCCGGCGTTATTTCTGTTACACGCCAGAAAGCAAAGTCAGATTTAAAAAGCATGGCGTAAATTCCTTCCGTTGTGTATTATAGCACAAAATCCATGTCGATATTTACATAAGGCAATACTCAGTGCAACACAGCGCAAAGACAGTCTGACAGCTCTGTGTACAACCTGCCTTTACATCGTAAGCATTTTATGTGAACACGCTCTGATTGCTTAAAAGAAAAAAGCGAGCTTTCGCCCGCTTTTCACTTTGCATTAAGATTGATCACCAATCGCTAATACGGATTAATATTTACGCTTACGAGCTGCCTCAGACTTCTTCTTACGTTTAACTGAAGGCTTTTCGTAATGTTCTCTCTTACGAACTTCAGCAATAACGCCGTCCTTAGCACATGATCTCTTAAAACGCTTAAGAGCTGTGTCTAACGATTCGTTCTTACCAACGCGAACTTCTGCCACTGTTTTCCCTCCCTTTGCCACAAAGACAGAGGTTTTTAGATGCAAACTTCTCTGCTTCTAAATATATACTAATCATTTCAATCCGTAAAACGGAATGAATGTCAGTTTATCAAACCTTGTTTTGCTGCAATTACAAAATTGATTTTGTAACTTAATATTCATTTTATCACACAATACTATAATTGTCAAGCCTAAATTTCCTGCAAGTTAAATTTTGTTACTTTACTACAAAATTTACGATTTTATTTGGTACATATACCTGTTTTACAACAGTTTTTCCGCTGACAGCTTCGCTAACTTTTTCCTCTTTCAGAGCATCAGCAAGAATTGTATCCTTATCTCCATCCTTTGGAACATTCATTTTAGCCTTAATTCTGCCATTTACCTGAACAACAATTTCAACCATATCATCAACGCAAAGTGCTTCGTCATAGGTCGGCCATGGCTGTTTGTCAAGAATTTCACCAAAGTTCTGCTCATACATTTCCTCTGTAAGGTGTGGTGCGAAAGGATTGAGAAGCATGAGGAAGGTTTTAAGCTCCGCATGGTTTATGCTTCCTGACGCATATATTTCATTTATCAAAGCCATCATAGCAGCAATTGATGTATTAAACTTAAGGTTTTCAATATCCTCGCTTACCTTCTTTATTGTCTTATGGAACGAAGAGGTAAGCTCCTTTCTGTACTCATCACCGTCAGTAAGCATATCCTGAAGTGCCCATACCCTGTCAAGAAATCTCTTGCAGCCCTTGATGCTTGAAGGACTCCATGGAGCAGTCTTTTCAAAATCGCCTATGAACATTTCATAGAGACGGAGTGTATCTGCGCCGTATTCCTTTACAACGTCATCCGGATTAATTACATTTCCTCTTGACTTGGACATCTTCTGACCATCCTCGCCCAGAATCATACCATGCGATGTACGCTTCATATATGGTTCTTTTGTAGTTGTAACTCCGATGTCATAAAGGAACTTATGCCAGAATCTTGAATAGAGCAGATGAAGCGTTGTATGCTCCATACCGCCGTTGTACCAGTCAACCGGCATCCAGTAGTCAAGCGCTTCCTTTGATGCAAGACATTCTTTGTTCTTAGGATCGCAGTATCTCAGAAAATACCATGACGAACCAGCCCACTGCGGCATTGTGTCAGTTTCCCTCTTTGCAGGACCTCCGCAGTGAGGGCATGTCGTATTTATAAAGCTCTCAAGGGTTGAAAGAGGACTTTCCCCGTTGTCTGTCGGCATATAGCTTTCAACATCAGGAAGAGTCAGAGGAAGCTGATCCTCCGGAAGCGCAACCCAGCCGCACTTGTCACAGTGAACAACAGGTATAGGCTCGCCCCAGTAACGCTGACGTGAAAATACCCAGTCACGCAGCTTGTAATTTACCTTTGAATGACCCTTGCCGTTTTCCTCAAGCCATTCCTTTATCTTTACCTTTGCGTCGTCAACAGAAAGTCCGTCAAGGAATCCGCTGTTTGTCATTATGCCTGTTGCGCAGTCTGTAAAGGCTTCCTTTTCAACATCTCCGCCCTTTACAACCTCAATAATCGGAAGATTAAATACCTTTGCAAATTCATAGTCACGAGTATCATGCGCCGGAACTGCCATGATAGCTCCTGTACCATAAGACATAAGAACATAATCGGAAATGAAGATAGGAATTTCTTTTCCGTTTACAGGATTTATACCCATAACACCCTTCAGCTGAACGCCGGTCTTGTCCTTGTTCATTTCTGTACGGTCAAAGTCGGATTTCTTTGCAGCCATTTCCTGATAAGCCTTGATTTCATCCATATTTTCAAGCTTGTCAGCCCATTTTTCAATATAAGGATGCTCCGGAGCAATAACCATATATGTAGCTCCAAAAAGTGTATCTGGTCTTGTTGTATAAACTGTCAGGATATCGCCGGCAGTTGAACCGAAATTCACCTCTGCACCAGTTGAACGTCCGATCCAGTTTGTCTGTGTTGACTTGATCTTGTCGAGATAATTTACCTCAGCCAGATCGTCAAGGAGTCTCTGGGCATACTCTGTAATTTTGAGCATCCACTGTGACTTTACCTTTCTTATTACCTCTCCGCCACAACGTTCACAGCAGCCGCCGACAACCTCTTCATTCGCAAGAACTACCTTACAGGAAGTACACCAGTTTACAGCCATTTCCTTCTTATAGGCAAGACCCTTTTTGAACATTTCAAGGAATATCCACTGAGTCCATTTATAGTACTCAGGGTCTGTCGTATCTATTTCTCTGTCCCAGTCAAAGGAAAGTCCAAGCATTTTAAGCTGATCCTTGAAATGGGCAATATTTTTCTTTGTAACGATTGCCGGATGAATCTTGTTTTTAATAGCATAATTTTCGGTCGGAAGTCCGAAAGCGTCCCAGCCCATTGGGAACAGTACATTGTAACCCTCAAGACGTCTTTTTCTTGAAACTATGTCCATTGCAGTGTACGGACGTGGATGACCTATATGAAGTCCCTGACCTGACGGATACGGAAATTCTACAAGTGCATAAAATTTAGGCTTTGAATAGTCGGTACCTGCCTTAAAGGTCTTGTTTTCATCCCAGTATTTCTGCCATTTCTTTTCTATAGCAGTAAAGTTATACTTTTCGCTCATTTAATATCATTCCTCTTAATTATTTTTCATTTCCGCCGAAAATATCAGACAACGAATTTGTAAAATGCTCTCTGACGCTTCCCGAAAGACAGATCAGCACAGCGCATATAACGTCAATTACACCCTCTATCAGGTAAATCAGATTAGAGCCTATATGGCTTATGTTGTTTCCGAGATTGGCAAGTACAATAATGACTGCAATTGCTGCAACGACATAGTTCATATACTTAACGCCGCTGTAAAGCAGTACAGCAAGTATAGCCGCCGTAACAAGACCCATTATGCCGAATCCGCCGTCATTTAAAAGCGAAAGCAGCATATTGAGTATTTCCTTGCCTATAAAATAGATTCCCACAAAAAGCGCAATAGTACGTCCCTGCTCGTTGTTTGTTTTCATAAAAAACACTCCTTAGTCAAGATATTCACTGATGTCGATCATTTCACCGTCAGACCAGAGTCTTTCAAGCTGATAATAATCTCTCGTTTCCTTATAAAATACATGCACAACTATGTCGCCATAGTCAAGAATCACCCAGTTTGAGCCGTTATAGCCTTCGGTACGGTTAGGCTCAATTCCCTCCTGTGAAAGCTGATATTCAACCTCCTCCGCAAGAGTTCTGGCATGAGTTGTACTTGTACCGTTTGCAATTACAAAATAATCCGCAAGAATTGTCAGATTTGTAATTTTTATTGCTGTTACATCCTCGGCTTTTTTGGAGTCGAGTGTCCTGATAATTTTCTTTAATACTTCATTCTGAGTCATACATTCTCTCCTTTTCTGGTTTATCAGTAGCCGTAATTATCATCTCCGCCGTAGTAGCCGCCGTCATCGTAATAATCATCATAGCCTGTACTGCTGCTCTCATCAGGATACGAGCTGTCTATTTCCTCCGTTGCAGGCTCTGTAACCTTTTTGCTTTCGCCCGGTGTTGCCCCGTCAGCAATTTCCTGTAGTGTATCCTCCGTATCGTCGTATATATCAGTTGTCTGATAGTCAGACTCAATTATTTCCGTAATAGGAAGATCGTCATAGCTAAGCTCCGGCTGATACGGTCTGAAATACTCATTTATAATATCCACAGTTGCGTCTTTGTGGATCGACCATACCGAATAGCCGTTGTAATCGTCAACAGCCTCACCGGGAACCATCTGAACTGTTACATCGTCAAGATCAACGTTGCTTCCGAAATCTGAAAGGATGCTCATTTCCTGGAGCGTCAGGTCTGTACCAATATAGCCCTTGTTGTAGACCTCTGTAAGGAATTTTGTAAGCTGTATCGTTCCCATATCAAGCGCTTTTTCCATAGCAGCCGCAAGGAACAGTCTCTGTGCCTTTACACGTCCGATATCGCCTTCGATATATCCCTTTCTTGCTCGGACAAAAAGCTCAGCCTGAGTACCATCAAGAACCTGTTCACCAGCATAGAGGATCTTGTCATACGAATAGTATACATCCTCCGGCAGATTTATAGGAATTCCTCCTATAAGATCAACCATGTCAACGATATCGTCGCAGCCTGTCGTAATATAGCGGTCGATCGGGATTCCGAAGGTATCTCTTACAACGTCAACTATTCTCTGAATAGGGATCAGATTTTCATCTCCCATAGAGTATACACTGTTTATCTTTCCATTTTCACAGCTTGTAAAATCAGGTACGAAACTGTCACGAGGAATCTGGAGAATGTTGATTTTGTCATTTACAATATCAAACAAAAACAGCATTATAACGTCCGAATTGGAACGATCCTCGTCAAAACCAAGACAAAGAACGGTAAACTGTCCTTCTATTATCTGATCGTTTGTAAAGTCACGCTTGTCATCGACCTCAGCTGCCTCACTTTTCAATTCATAGCTGTTGGTATCCTTTGAAAGCTCGCCTTCCTTTTCGACCATCGGCTGCCTTGACTTCACCCAGTTTAAGATGGATACATATTCTGTATATGTATTTCCGCTCTTATCAGTTTTGGATATGGCGATTATAGGAATATTCAGCACCATAACAGCAATTATTATAACTCCAACTATAATAGAAATTGTTATAATTATTTTTTCCTGTAAGGTGGAGTTTTTATTTTTTCTCCTGGTGTTTTCGCTCTGAGAACCGGAATCTGACTTTTTGCCTCTCCTGGCGGAAGTTTTCTTTTTAGCCATTATTTCTTCTCCTTATTTTTCTTCTGTACAAGATAAAGATAATTGTACTGATTATATGCGTCTATTGAGCAAGACGGAATATAACCGTGTTTTTTTACAACACTCATGACTGAAAAGCTTACTGCCTCATACATGGCCTTATCAAAATCATGATACGCAAGCTTTCTCATTTTGTCAACGTCCTTATAATCCCTGTCCTTTGAAATAAGATCGGCAAGATAAACTATTTCCTCAAGCTTAGACATCCCGGCCCTGCCGACCGTATGATATCTTACAGCATTTATTATGTCCCTGTCAGTTACCCCGAGCTGCTCCCTTATGT
>CAKSJL010000038.1 GCA_934463345.1 uncultured Oscillospiraceae bacterium
GGTACATTTCAGAATGATATGTCAAGTTTTCATTATGCAGATGATGTGCTGACGCTCCTTATTCACCTTGGATATCTTACTTATGATTTTGATATCCAAAGCTGCTGGATACCTAACATGGAAGTACAGCAGGAATTTGTGCGCAGCATAAAAGGCGGAGGCTGGGAACCGGTTATTAATGCGATAAACCAGTCAGAAGAATGTCTGAAGGCAACCCTTTCAGGCGATGAAGAAACTGTCGCACGAATTGTTGAGCAGACTCATCAGGAGAATACTTCGATTATAAAGTACAATGATGAGAACGCTCTTGCTTGTGTAGTGACGCTTGCGTTCTATACCGCAAGAAACCAGTATGAGATAATAAGAGAGCTTCCGACGGGTAAAGGGTATGCGGACATTGCGTTTCTGCCAAGACCGAATGAAAATGTTCCTGCAATCGTTGTCGAACTCAAAAAGGAACAGGATGCGAGCATTGCGCTTGAACAAATCAGGAACAGACAGTATACTGAAAAATTGTCAGCTTACAGCGGAGAAATAATCCTTGTCGGTATTAATTATACCACTGATCCAAATACGGAGTATAAGAAGCATACGTGCAGGATTGAAAAAATAGTTAAATAAATGTGAAGAACAGCAGATTGTTAAGTGACGTGTAAAACACAAAAAGCTTAAAAACTCAAAATTTGCGGTGAATTTATTGAAAGTTGTACATTTAAAATGTACTTTAGAGGTAATATATTGAAAAAAACAAATTTAATAGTGTTGGCGGCAATCTTTTTGTTTAGTGGTTGTGCAAATGAAAGTACAAATACGACTGAAACTTCTACTTATACTAGCACTTCTGAAGCTACTGTTTCCGAAATGTCTGAAATAAATTTTACTGAACCGACTATGGTAAGTAATTTCTTTGCTGAAAGCGATGTTTGCGTGAAACTGCTAAATAACGACACACCCAAAAGTGCTGTGACACATTCAAATCCGGCTTATGAGTATGACGGCAATTTTTATATTTCCATATGGCATGAAAATAAATTATACCTATACGATAAGAACGGAGACAAATCCTTTGTGACTGACGGAGTATGGAAATGTTTTGTAAAGGAAAATACCATGTACTGTGAAGACTGGGGCGGAGCTACAAATTCAAAAAGCTCACTGGCAGTCCTGTGCGGAAACGAAAAAAATATCATAGTTGAAGATTGCAATTTTACATATGGAAAAAGTGCTATATATTTTAAGTACAATAGCAAAAATGAATTATATTCTATTGCATATGACACTCAGAAAATTAAATCTATTGTTGAAATTCCATCAGATTTTTATTTTGATGCGGAGTATGCAGAAAAACTATGGTTCACAGGCCCGGACGGTTTGTATAATTCTGATCTTGACGGCTCCAATATTGAACTTATTATATCGGACTGCGAAAGTGTAATGGGTTATAGAAATAATTACATTTACTTTATGATGAACAATAATTTGTATCGGTATTCTATTGCTGAAAACAAAACTGTTTCATTTGACATTCCGCTTACCGAAATTCATACCATGAATTTTACGGATAATGAATGTTTGATAGCGGATACAAATGGTTTGTTCGCTTATAATTCAGACTTTTCCCAAAGCAGAAAATTGCTTGATATTAAATCAATACGCTGCATATCCATAATTGATGAGATTATTATCATTGGATATTCGGACGAAAATAATAATGAAATATTTATCAACATTGATAATGAAGGAAATATATTACAGAAATTTGAATGATTAGATGAAAGCATATGATATGGCAGAAAAAACATATAAAGGCAGTATGCAATGCTAAAACGCCATGCAATTAATCCTGCATGGCGCTTTTTATACTATAACAACAAACCCTGACTGAAAAATCAGTCAGGGCGGTATTTCCTTAAATTTATCAGTCCCCAAATGAAATGCCAAGCTTTTTAGCAGTTATAACAAGCTGATCGTCCGGGGAAACAAACTTTGTTTTTCCGGCAATATCGACAAGCTTGTTTGACGTGATCTTGCCACCTATTTTAGCAACTGTTCTTCCGTATTTTTCCTGATATATTAGCTTTGCAGCATGAACGCCGAACTGCGTTGCAAGAATTCTGTCATACGCACTCGGACTGCCTCCACGAAGCATATGTCCAGGAACGCATGCTCTTGTTTCAAGACCAGTTTTAGCCTGAATCTGAGAAGCAATTCTGTTTGTAGCAGTAACAATACCTGCTTCTGCTCTTCTCTTTGCCCTCTCCTTTTTCTTTAGCTCTGCTTCCTCCTTGTCAAATACGCCTTCCGCAACGGCAATAATTGAAAAGTTCTTTCCGCTTTCGCTTCTCTTCACTACAGATTTACATACCTTGTCAATATCATATGGGATTTCCGGAATAAGAATAATATCTGCGCCACCAGCAATACCAGCGTTAAGTGTAAGCCAGCCTGCCTTATTGCCCATTATTTCGCAAAGAAGTATTCTGGAATGGCTGTTTGCAGTTGTATGAAGCCTGTCAATTGCATCTGTCGCAATATCTACGGCTGTATGAAAACCAAACGTAACATCAGTACCAAAAATATCATTGTCTATAGTTTTCGGAAGCCCTATAACGTTCAGACCCTCGCTTGAGAGCAGCTGACTTGTTTTGTGAGTACCATTTCCGCCAAGAGTAAGCAGACAGTCAAGCTTCTGTTTTTTATAGGTTTCCTTCATATTTTTGACCTTGTCCACATTGTCATCGCCGATTACCTGCATCATCTTGAACGGCTGACGTTTTGTTCCGAGAATAGTTCCGCCTCTTGTGAGGATACCTGAAAATTCCTCAGGGCGCATATCACGACAAAGATTATTTATAAGACCATAATATCCGTCCGAAACGCCAACTATCTCAACATTGTCCTCACCCATAATTTCATAGCATGCCTTTGCAACACCTCTGATAGTTGCATTAAGTCCTGGGCAGTCACCGCCGCTTGTAAGGATACCGATTCTTCTTTTCATTTTTATTTAACCGTCCTTTCAGTTGTAGAGGCAACACTGCTGATATAAAACCTTAACAGTTTGCACGGTACTGACAAATAATTATTTTGTTGAAATTTAATTAAGCTTATGTAGTTATTATATCAATTTTTATCTAAAATGTCAACAGCTTTTATTCACTGCAAATCAATAAAAATACATCAGAGATTTTTTAGTCAACATCAATAGTGTGCTTTGCGCTGTAGATGCGCCAACAAATTTTTCGGCAGATTGCATAGAAACGACGCAGGAATACTGGTGTATTGCAAGAAGTTTCTGTGTAATATGACGGAAAATTCGTCAGCAGATGCTGTGCAAAGCCGTCAGGCGTGCTTTGCGCAGTGTTGCCTATATAGTATTCACAGATAATACATAAATATCAGAATCCGTTGCCTTTACATTTCAGCGATTTTATTATATAATGAATACCAAACCAATAAAATATATTTGACCGGAGGATTCTTATGCACAAAAAATCAAAAGTCAGATATGACAGAGTAATTTCAGTAATAGTTATTACGATTCTCGCTGTCTATGCCATAACTCAGATTTTTGGAAACAGCTCCGATGAAAAAACTGCCGTTCCTGACGAACCGGAAAAATTTGTTCCGACAGTTTATTTAAGCCCGTCCAATCAGACGGACAGCATATACGCTTACGGTGATGTTACTGAGGCAGAAATAATGCGTACAATAAGCGAAAAGGCAGCACAGCGACTCGAAGCTAACGGAATCGAAGTCTTTATTGCAAAAGCGGAGTGGTCACTCCAGGAAAGTGTTGACTATATAAACGAAAATCAGTTTACAGCCCATGTTGCAATTCACTCAAACGCAGGCACTGATGGTAAAAGCGGCGAAGGAACAGAATGCTTCTACAATTCCGGTGTTTCCGGAAGCGAAAAACTTGCCGGATATATTTATGACAGAGTTGCACGACTTACGCCGACAGACGACAGAGGAATGATTGACGGCTCACAGGGTTCGTCATATCTGTATGAGGTTGCAGCTTCAAAAACACCGAATTGTCTTATTGAAATTGAATTTCACAACTCATCAGATAAAGCAAAATGGATAACCGAACACACCGACGAACTTGGAAATGCTGTTGCTGACGGAATAATACAGTATATGGATTACGCTGAAAAAAACTTTAAAGGGAGCAATGAAACGGAAAATGGAAAATAAGATAAACTATCAGAGAGAGCTTGAAAAGCTCATTTCAAGAGTCTGTTCTCCTGAAAAAAGACCGACTGTACTGCTTCATAGCTGCTGTGGCCCATGCAGCAGTTATGTACTGGAATATTTAACTCAGTATTTTGATATACTGCTTTACTTTTACAATCCGAATATACACCCTGAAGAAGAGTACAGAAAAAGGCTTGAGGCTCAGCACAAGGTCATAGACTGCATGGAATTCGGAGAAAAAGTCCAGGTTATAGAGGGAAATTACTCTCCTGATGAGTTTTTCAGCTGCGTAAAGGGACTTGAAAATGAACCAGAGGGCGGAAAAAGGTGTGAAAAATGCATTGAAATGCGAATGAAAAGCGCAGCTTGCACTGCTCAGCAGCTTAATACGGATTTTTTTGCAACAACGCTCACTGTAAGTCCTCACAAAAATGCCCTTTACATAAATCAGATCGGAGCAAAGCTTGAAAAGTCAGTTTTGCCCAAATATCTGATATCTGATTTCAAAAAGAAAAACGGCTACAAACGCTCTATAGAACTCTGCCGCCAATATGATATATACCGTCAGAATTACTGCGGATGCGTATTCAGCATGAGACAGGAATAAGAATCCTTACCAAGGGGATGATATGCACATTTTTAGAACCCGTCTTCACAAGATATGTGTGCGGATTTTCCAAGCACAATTTTTAACGCAGTATGCGAAAAAAATTGCTGGAAAGACGTGCGCATACGCTTGTGAAGACAGGTTCTTACTATAAACACAGGTTGCAGGCAATCCGGAAATGCTGTCATATCGTAAACATTTTTCCTGTATGTTAACAAAAACTTAATAATTTATTCATAATGTATTAACCACTTTTTAACCTGTCTATGATATAATATTAAACGTAGAGCAAAAGAAAAACAAAGAACAAAAAGAAAAAAGAACAAAGGGAGGGGCCGGAAGCATAATTTCGGCTTTTTCTTTGTTCTTTTTTCCGTATTATGTGCTTAATCCCGGTAATCAAAGCCTGCTGAAAATGCTTCAAGATTCAGCTCAACAAGATACTTTGCCTTTTCCGGAATAATCTTTCTAAGCGCCGTCCTGACCGACTCTGTCATTATAATCTGCGTTTCCTTTACAAGCTTTCCGCAAAGAATAATATTTGCCATTCCGTCTGTTCCTTTTTCATGTGCAAGCTGTGATGCCGGAACATAAAAGCACTCTATGTCATCACGTTCACATTTCAGGTCTATCATTGATGAATCAAGAAACACCTTTCCTCCCGGACGCACATTTCCGATAAACTTACTATACGACGGAGTATTCATAGCAACGAGATAATCCGGCTCTGAAACCACCGGCGAGCTTACCGGCATATCTGATATTTTGACAGAACAGTTTGCAGTACCTCCCCGCATTTCCGGACCGTATGAAGGTATCCAGCTTACCTCCTTATCCTCAGTCATGCCACTGTAGGCTATAAGCTTTCCTGCAAACAGTATTCCCTGTCCGCCGAAGCCTGAAAAAATAATGCTTTCCTCCATCGTCATCTCTCCTTTGCTGTTATGTCCTTGTAAACTCCAAGAGGAAAATATGGTATGCATTCGCTGCGAAGCCTTTCAAGCGCTTCAACCGGTGTCATTCCCCAGTTTGTCGGACAGGTTGAGAGAACCTCAACAATGGAAAATCCTTTTTTGTCACGCTGATTATGAAACGCCTTTCGGATAGCCTTTTTTGCATTCAGAACTTCCTTTGGCGAATCAACTGAAACTCTCTGTGCCAGCGCTGTACCATCCACCTGTGAAAGAATCTCACACATTTTAACCGGATAGCCGGCAAGCGATGTATCACGTCCGAAAGGCGTTGTCTGCGTAACCTGCCCCGGAAGAGTCGTAGGAGCCATCTGTCCGCCCGTCATTCCGTATATTGTATTATTTATAAATATAACGGTTATATTTTCTGCCCTTGCAGCTGCATGTATTGTTTCTGCCGTTCCGATAGCCGCAAGATCGCCGTCACCCTGATATGTGAAAACAAACTTATCCGGCAATGAACGCTTGACTCCTGTTGCAACAGCTGGTGCACGTCCATGCGGCGCTTCTATCATGTCACAGCCGAAATAATCATACGCCATTACAGAGCATCCGACCGGACATATTCCTATAGTATCCCCTTCTATCCCCATTTCGTCTATGATCTCGCAGATAAGTCTGTGAACGATACCATGAGTACAGCCCGGACAGTAATGCATATCAGCATCAGTCATAGACTCAGGCTTTTTAAAAACTATGCTCATTTGCTTTCTCCTTGAATCTCCGAAAGTCTCTTCAGAACCTCGTCAGCAGACGGTATATTTCCGCCTGTTCTGCCGTAAAAATAAACAGGAACTGAACAGTTTACCGCAAGTCTTACATCATCGACCATCTGACCCATGCTCAGCTCAACGCAAAGTATTTTTTTTGCGCTTTCGAGTATCTTTCTGTAAGCAGATACCGGAAACGGCCAGAGTGTTTTAGGACGAAGCAAGCCAGCCCTTATACCGTTTTTTCTTGCATTATCCACTGCTTCACGACATATTCTCGAAGCAGCACCGTAGGCTGTTACAATTATCTCAGCGTCATCAGTTCTGTAAAGTTCTGCATCCTGTTCGTTTTCTTCAATAACACCATAACGGCTGAACCGCTCCTCAACAGATTTTTCAAGCTCATCCGGCTTTAAGAAAAGGGAATTTATAATATTATGTTCCCTTTTATTTTTATGACCATTTGCTGCCCAGCTTTTTTCCGGCTGTTCACTGTTTATCTGCGGAAAGACAACCGGTTCCATCATCTGACCCAGCATTCCGTCAGCAAGAATCATTGCCGGAACTCTGTACTTATCGGCAGTTTCAAAGGCTCTGACAGTCATATCAGCCATTTCCTGAACTGAATTCGGAGCGTAAACAAGTATATGAAAATCACCATGACCTGTTGACTTTACAGCCTGCCAGTAGTCTGACTGTGACGGCTGTATTCCGCCTAACCCCGGCCCTCCCCTCTGAACATTGACTATTACGCATGGTAGGTCGCTTGCCGCAATATAGGATATCCCCTCTGATTTCAGGCTTATACCGGGTGACGAAGATGAAGTCATCGCTCTGACACCGGCTGATGCCGCCCCCAAAACCATATTTATAGCCGCAATCTCGCTTTCAGCCTGCAAAAAAACTCCGCTGCGCTTAGACATATTTTTAGCCATATATGCAGCAATTTCAGTCTGCGGAGTTATCGGATAACCGAAATAGCATTTACAGCCTGCCCTTATTGCTGCTTCAGCGAGAGCTTCATTTCCTTTCATCAAAAGCTTTTCAGCCATTATTTCACACTTTCCTTTCAACCGTTATTGCACATTCAGGGCACATTACTGCACACATTGTACAGCCTGTGCATTTATCAGGATCAGCACAAAAAGCTGTGAAATAGCCATGACTGTTGATCTTATCCTTCTGAATCTCAATTATTTTCTGCGGGCATGCGTTTTCACAAAGTCTGCATCCCTTACACTTATCAAAAACAATACTTATAATTCCCATAGGACAACCTCTTTAAAAAATATATTTTACCAGTCCGTCAAGCTGTCTGCATTTAAGTCGTTTGTCAGCCGTATGGCAGAGAACAGGCAGTCCGGAAAGCGCAGATACCTTGTCTGCAAATTCCAGTGAAGCCATGATGTCCTCCGCTGTTGTCACATTTCCGATATTTGAATTATTGACAATTCCGGTATGCCGTATTCCCGAAGCGTATTCTATCTCATGCATAAGCGCCAGGGCTTCATCCGCATCTGCGCCGGTTTCCCTGTATCTGTTTATAACATAAATCATTTCTGCAATATCTTCATATCTTCCGATAACATCGTGGAATCTTCCAAGAACAGCAGCACCCGCTGCGTCACCGCCGACATCCAGAATTACAGCGTCATGACCTGATATAACAGCTTCAAGATCAAGCGTAACAGCCGGAATGTCAAGATTTGTACCGGCATACAGAGTACTGTAAACTGATATACCGCTTTTTTCAAGCTGTTTACGATAATCGGCTGTACGAAAATACGGATTAACTATGTCAACATCGGCTATAGCTGTTTTATATCCCCGTCTGTTCATTTCAAAGGCAAGCTCTACAGAAAAACTTGTTTTTCCGCAGCCATAATGACCAGTTATAATATATATTTTTTTCATTCCAATCTCCTTCGGTGAACATTATAGTACATTTAAAATGACAATGCAAGGCTTTTAAAAGAAAATAAAATCATTCAAGTTATTTTCTTTCTTAATTTTTTCCTGCTATAAACTTATAAAAATTAAATAGGAGGATAAAATGGTTTTAAGAAGCTTATTCTTAAAACCCGTCTTTACAAGATATGTGTGCGGATTTCCAAGCACAATTTTTACGCAGACAAGGCAAAAATGCGCAAGCATACTTGTGTATGGCAAGCATTTTTAACGCAGTTATGGAAAAAAATTTGCTGAAAAGACGTACGCATACGCTTGTGAAGACGGATTCTTATTTATTATATGTTATTTACTTACATTGAATACAGCATCACAATTGACCTGAACTAAAAATTGTGATATACTTATAAAAAATAAATCTGTATAAACAAGGAGAAAAAATGAAACTTCATCACTTAATACTCGGTCCGCTTGCCGTTAACTGCTATGTTATTGAAACAAATGAAAAAAACGCTGTTGCAGTTGATATTGGCGGAAACTATGACAAGCTAAAAAAACTTCTTTTAGACAATAATCTTAAACTGAAAAAAATACTTCTGACACATGGTCATTTCGACCACTTCGGCGGTGTATCTGCCGCCGTATGTGACACCGGTGCTGAGGTTTATATCCACAGCAGTGATGCCCACATGCTTACAAGTCGTGAAGATTCCCTGGCAGAATATATAACAGTAGGTCCGTTTTTTCCTGTAAAGGAATTCAAAACAATTGAAGATGGCGATATCATAACTATTGACGAACTTGAATTCAGAGTACTTAACACTCCGGGACATACAAAAGGCGGAGTTTGCTATGTATGCAATGACTGTATATTCACCGGAGATACATTGTTTTCTCTTTCAATGGGAAGAACTGATTTTCCAGGCGGCAGTCCAGTTGAAATGCACAAATCGCTTTTAAGGCTTGCTGAAATTAACGAAGATCTCAAGGTATATCCCGGACACAATACAAGTTCTACACTGAGCTATGAAAAAAGAAACAATCCGTATATGAAGGAAAATCCGTATGAAGATCTTATTTAGCGGAAATGATTTCAAATATGAAACCGAAGCTACTGTAAAACTTTTTGTCCCGTCACGCTTTACTTTTCACTATGATATAACAGATACAGATGGCGACATGGTTATGACACGCATAAAGACAGGAAAACGCTTTACCTATCTTCATGCGTACTGCCGGATTGACGGAAAACGTGAACGGAGCTCATTTCACTTTAAAAATGAATTAGCTGAAAAACAATACTGTGAGCATGAGCTTTGCCGGCTTGTATACATATGTCTGCAAAAACTGACCGGCATTACTCCGCCATGGGGTCTTATGACAGGAATACGTCCTGTGAAGAGAATGGCGGATATGCTCAGAAACGGTATGAACCGTAAGGAAACCTTTGACGTGCTAAGTGAAAAATTCATGGTTTCACAAAGGCGTCTTGAACTTGCCTATATGACCGCTCAAAACCAGATCCCGCTCATAAGAGAGTACGATCCCAGGACAATAAGCCTTTATATCTCAATTCCGTTTTGTCCGACACGATGCAGCTACTGTTCATTCGTTTCGCATTCCATGGACAGTGCATACAAACTTATACCTGATTATGTAAAATATCTGTGCAATGAAATTGCAATAACAGGAAAATTGATAAAAGATCTGAAGCTTAATATTGATACAGTATATATAGGCGGCGGAACACCTACCTCAATTACCGCACAGCAGCTTGAAATGATTACTGATGCAATCGCTCAAAATATAGATCTGTCAGCTGTCAGGGAATACAGCATTGAAGCCGGACGTGCAGACACAATAACGCCGGAAAAGCTCAGAGTTATCAAAGCCTCCGGCGCTGACAGAATATCAGTAAATCCTCAGACAATGAACGACAGCGTGTTAAAGCTCATTGGCAGAAATCATACTGCACAGGATACGGTTGACGCATTTCTTGCAGCAAGAAATGAAGGCTTTGACAACATAAATATGGATCTTATCGCCGGTCTGCCGGGAGACGATCCTCAGAGCTTTCACCACACTCTTGATAAGTTGCTGGAACTTGATCCGGAAAGTATTACTGTCCACACACTTACTATAAAGCGTTCGGCAAGTCTTTATGAAAAGGACCAGAAAAAATACGCAAATGCACCTGCGGCTGAAATGCTTGACGAAAGCATAAGCAGATTACCTCAGAACGGATATCTTCCCTACTATCTTTACAGGCAGAAAAACACCGTTGAGAATCTTGAAAATATAGGTTTCGCAAAGAAAGGTAAGGAAAGTCTTTACAATATTTTTATAATGGATGAAACTCAGACGATTTTGGGTGCAGGCTGTGCAGCGTCAACAAAGATTGTCCAGCCAAACGGAAAAATAACAAGAATACACAACTACAAGTTTCCATACGAATACATAAACAGATTTGATGAGCTGATGCTGAAAAAGCAGAAAATATTTAAGCTTATGAATGCTACGGAGTGAAAATAAATGACAGAAAAAGAAGTTGCGGAAATCCGCAGACGCTTTAACATAGACAAAACAAACATAAAATGTATAAGAGGCTGCTATGTAAACGAAAGCAAGGAAATTATATCAGAATTCAATCAGTTTTTCGGTACTATGCCCAAAGACGAAGCCGAAGAGCTTATTGCAATAATAAAAAAGACTCTTTCCGGAAATCTTGGAAAGAATCTTATTGACATTGAATTTTCAAATGAACAGGTTATAGACAGCGATGAACACCGTCTTTTGATGGCACTCAAAGATTCTGAGCTTGGCGACGACGAAGCGGTTTCAGAGCTTTACCGAAAAATTATCAGTTCGCTCGTTATCGAAGGAAAATTCCTTATACTGCTAACACTTGACAGCTATGATGTTCCGTCCTATTCAAAGGACGAGGTCAGGCTGGAGGATTCAGCAGAAGTTTTCAAGTATGTGATATGCAGCGTTTGTCCGGTCAAAATGACAAAACCGGCGCTGAGCTATTCCGTAAATGAAAACGAATTCAAAAATCTTAAAACAGACTGGTTTATCGGCAATCCCGATCTTGGCTTTATGTTTCCTGCATTTGATTACCGTCAGTCAAACATTTACAATGCACTTTATTATACAAAGGACAGCGCTGACAGCCATGAGGAATTCACCTCTGAAATATTCCATTCTGAGATTCCTATGCCGGCACAGGCTCAGAAAGAGCTTTTCCAGTCAATTCTCGAAGAATCTGTTTCAGAAGAATGCAGCTATGATGTAATGCAGAATGTTCACGAGCAAATCTCCGCCATGGTTGAAGAACACAAGGTCAACAAAGATGAAGAGCCGCTGACGCTTTCAAAGAGAAATATGACGGATGTTCTGGAGTACTGCGGCGTTGATGAGGAGCATATAAACAGCTTTGCTGAAAAATACGACAGCGAATTCGGCGCTGACGCACAGATAAATCCAAAAAATATTGTTGATGTGAAAAAGTTTGAGCTGTCAACTCCCGACATTACCATAAAAGTAAATCCCGAACGAAAGGACCTTATCAGCACAAGGATTATTGACGGCGTTAAGTATATCATGATAAGAGCAGAGGAAAATGTTGAGGTAAACGGAGTTAATATAAATATAACCTAAAAGGGGCGGTCAATGACCACCCCTTAAATTATTTACTGATATTTTTATCTTATCTTTGTTCCCGGCTCTACGTCATCATCAAGGAATACCACCTTAATTCCGCCGTTTGGCATATCGGCAGCACATATCATGCCCATGCTCTCCTCGCCGCAGAGCTTTGCAGGCTTCAGGTTTGCAACAACAATAACAGTCTTTCCGATGAGATCTTCCGGCTTATAATGCTCAGCGATACCGGAAACGACCTGTCTGCCTCCCATTCCGTCATCAAGCTGCAATTTCAGAAGCTTCTTTGACTTCTTTACCTTCTCACAAGCCTTTACCTTAGCTGCTCTCAGCTCTGTCTTAAAGAAATCGTCAATTGTAATTTCCGGCGCAAGCTCAATTTTCTGCTGTGCCTTTTCAGCTGCTGCCATCTTCTCTTCGATAAGCTTGTTAAGCTCATCAATTTCCTTTTCGGTATCAATTCTCGGGAAAAGAACCTCACCCTTCTTAACGGTAACGTTCTCCGGCAGTACGCCAAATTTTCCGGCGCTTTCATAGGAAACAGCATTTTCGTCAGCGCCGATCTGTTCCCAAACCTTCGGCATTGTTGTTGGCATAAACGGACAAAGCAACGCTGAAACTATTCTTATAGTGTCGAGCAAATTATAAAGAACAGCTGCCAGTCTTGGTTTGTTCGCCTCATCCTTTGCCAGTACCCATGGAGCAGTTTCGTCAATGTATTTGTTAGCTCTTGAAACAACCCTGAATATTTCAGCAAGCGCATTCTGAAGCTGAGTTTTATCCATAAAGCCGTCAATTTTTTCACGAAGTGCTGATGCCTCTGCGATAAGCTCACCGTCAAATTCACCTGACTGTTTTTCAGCCGGAAGAGTTCCGTCAAAGTATTTTATAACCATTGCAACAGTTCTTGAAACAAGATTTCCGAAACCGTTAGCCAGATCAGAATTTATGCGATTAATCATTATTTCGTTTGAGAAGGAGCTGTCTGCGCCCAGAGACATTTCACGCAGGATATGGTATCTGATAGCGTCAGCGCCATAACGCTCACCCAGTACAAACGGATCAACAACGTTTCCGAGGGACTTGCTCATCTTCTG
Organism: uncultured Oscillospiraceae bacterium; assembly: GCA_934463345.1. Taxonomy (GTDB): domain Bacteria; phylum Bacillota; class Clostridia; order Oscillospirales; family Ruminococcaceae; genus Porcipelethomonas. The sequence goes on from CAKSJL010000038.1 coordinate 13,160, forward strand.
ACCGTTGAATGTGATCCAGCCATGAACAGCAAGATGCTTAGGCAGCGGAAGGTCAAGAGCCATAAGCATTGCAGGCCAGATAATAGCATGAAAACGCATGATATCCTTTGCAACCATGTGAACATCCGCCGGCCAGAACTTTTCAAAATCGCCGTATGCTTCGTTCCAGTAGCCGAGTGCAGAAATATAATTTGAAAGTGCGTCAATCCAGACATACACAACATGATCAGTATCAAATGTAACCGGAATACCCCATTTAAAGCTTGTTCTTGAAACGCAGAGATCCTCAAGACCAGGCTTTATAAAGTTGTTTACAAGCTCAACTGCTCTTGTCTTTGGCTGGAGGTAATCAGTTTCCGTAAGGAGCTTTTCAATTCTTTCAGCAAACGGTGACATTTTAAAGAAATAAGCTTCTTCTTTGGCTTCTGTAACTTCACGTCCGCAGTCAGGACATTTTCCGTCAACAAGCTGTGAATCAGTCCAGAAGCTTTCGCATGGTGTACAGTATTTGCCTTTATATTCACCCTTGTAAATATATCCCTTATCATAAAGCGCCTTAAAAATTTTCTGAACTGTTTCAACATGATAATCGTCAGTTGTACGGATATATCTGTCATAGCTGATATTCATATAGCTCCAGAGATTCTTGAATATCTTAACAATATTATCAACATATTCCTTTGGAGTAATTCCGGCTTCAGCGGCTTTCTGTTCTATTTTAAGACCATGCTCATCAGTTCCCGTAAGAAACATTACGTCATAGCCCTGCATTCTTCTGTAACGTGCGATCGAATCGCAGGCAACCGTCGTATAGCAGTGACCAATATGCGGATTTCCCGATGGATAATAAATTGGGGTTGTAATATAAAATGGTTTCTTTGACATAATAGTTCCTCCTAATTCAGGGCAATGCGATATCAGACCATCTCACTGCCCGTATATACATATATTTAATTATAGCGCAATTTCTGCATTTTGTCCAGTATTTCAGAGGAATTACACAAAAAAATCGGGCGAATGCTACTCGCCCGAATATCTGGATATAATTTTCGTTTTATAATTTTTCTAATTCCTTTTGATATTCTCTTGCAACATCAAGCGCATCATCGCATTGTACATATGCCGGAATATAGACTTCTTTATTATCAAAATCTATATAGAGCATCAAATAAGCCCTATTGCCATATTCAGCACATACATCACAATTAAGCGGAGAATATATCACTAATAAATTATCGTCAAGCATTTTCCATTCGCCATAAGAGCTTGTTTCGTCTCCTTGCGAAGTTGCAATACTTTCCCAGGTATTATCATCATTAAACACAATATTGCCCTGAACTATTCTGCCGTTTTTTGATTCCAAATCAGAATTGTCAAAAGAAATTGTAAATCCATTGTCATTTAATTCTGAAATCGAATATCCTTCTTGTATTGCAACCAAATATCTCCCTTTAATCATCATTTTTGTATTATACCTAAGTTTACAATATTTGTTATTATTTTCCTCACCTAAAATTGAAGGCACTCTAGGTAAAGAATGACTATTATGTTCTTTATCATTGCCAACATATCCAATAAAAAGGCTATTATTTAAAACAAATTGATTTAAATTAGCTGTTTCCATTTTTTCTTTATAATATTTCGCTGTATTGTCATACCATTCATCAGAATTATTTCCAGAATAGTTTATAGAAAATTTGTCAAATTTATTTTTAGGATTATTAAGATTGTCTATAAAAGAGAAATTATACTGAGGAATAATAAAATTATTTTCTACACAATACTTTCCGGTATATACTTCAATTTGATTGTAAGTTCCATATTGAGTAAATTCATTGCTGTTAAAGTAAATAGCATTAAGTCTTATCAATTTTTCGCAAGCCGAATAATTACTATTTAAAACATCCACATAAGCCTTTTCACTGGAATCGTATCTTCTAATGACCAAATCATAGTATAAACTCCAGATATTCATGTATACCTTTTCTCCAAAATTATCTTCACTCTCTGTGTTATCCGATAAGATTTCATCAACAAAACTTTTTGATGTTGAAGCCTCTGATAAACTTTTCTCGGTTTTTGATTCTGAATTATCGGAAATGTTACATCCAACCATTCCAACCATAATCACAAGAACTGTAAACAACACTTTAAGCCTTTTAAACATGATTATTACCTCCAATTTGTCACATAATAAAATCTCCGTACGGTGTTTTTGTGTTTATATTATAACATCAAGCGGCGTTATTGTCAACACCAAACGGTGTTTTTTGATATAATTTTTATTATTGAGCATCAGGAGGTAGAATTATGGCTGATTATCAGAGAATAAGGGATTTAAGAGAGGATGCCGACAAAACACAGAAACAGGTGGCGGACGATATGTTTATGCACGTTTCTCAATACCGCAGATACGAAAGCGGCGAAAGAGAAATCCCCCTCTCCTTCGCCATTGCTCTTTCAAAATATTACAACGTTTCTATCGACTATATCGCTGGTCTTACAAATGAAAAAAGCTCGGTAAACACAAACGATATAACATTATCAGACATAAAATTCCTCAACCGTTTCAGAATGCTGACAGATATCCAGAAAGGCAGGATCCTTGAAAGAATTGACATACTTATTGAAAAGAATATATAAAATGCGAAAAGAGCCGGTTTAACGCCGACTCTTTTTACTATATTATTAAGAAGGGACTAATTATGAAATCAATTTTCAACTGCCTGATTGTCGCCAAATATCTTGTCACCCTGCGTTACCTCCTGGAGAGTAACCTTGATATTCATGTCAACACCATTTCTTGAGATATTCAGAGTTATGGTATCGCCGGCATTATGCTCATCCTTTTTCTTGTTAAGCTCACTGCCCGTTGAAATAGCGTCACCGTTAACACCGATTATGATGTCACCTGCCTGAATGCCTGCCTGATCAGCCGCACCGTTTGGTGTTACGGATCTGACATATGCGCCCATAGGCATGTTGTAGAGTGAAGCTGTGTATTCATCAACATCGCTGACACTTATACCAATCTGTGGTCTGCCTGTAACATAACCATAATTGATAAGATCGTCAATGATCGACTGAGCCTGTGTCATAGGAATTGCGAAACCAAGACCTTCAACAGATGCACTTCCTGTTGTTGAATATGTTGAGGACATTTTAGCTGAGTTGATGCCGATTACCTGACCATAGCTGTTTACAAGCGGGCCGCCGGAGTTACCGGAGTTGATGGCTGCGTCTGTCTGGATAAGGCTCATAGTCTTGTCGTTTATTGTAATTTCACGATTGAGAG